>JANPMU010000338.1:0-1537 GCA_031427095.1 Sphingomonas sp. | reverse complement strand
CCGCGGCAGCATGTTCATCTGCGCCCGGCTCTCGACCTGGAACACGCCGAGCGAATCGCCCTTGCACAGCATGTCATACACTTGCGGCACTTCGCGCGGGACGGTGGCGAGGTCGAACCGCTCATCATGATGGTGTTCGATCAAATCGAACGCCTTGCGGATGCAGGTCAGCATGCCCAATGCGAGCACGTCGATCTTGAGGATGCCCAATTCCTCGATGTCGTCCTTGTCCCATTCGATGAAGGTCCGGTCCGCCATCGCGCCATTGCCGACCGGCACCGTTTCGGTCAGCGGCCGCTCGGTCAGGATGAACCCGCCGACATGCTGCGACAGATGGCGCGGCATGCCGATCAATTGCTCGGCGAGTTTCAACGTCCGCCGCAAATGCGGGTCGCTCAAATCGAGCCCCGCCTCGGTGACGCGATCATCCTCGACCTTCTCGCCCCAGCTTCCCCAATGGGTCGATGCGATCGCGGCGGTGACGTCCTCGCTGAGCCCCATCACCTTGCCGACCTCGCGGATCGCCGATCTGGGCCGATAATGGATCACGGTTGCCGCGATTCCGGCCCGTTCGTGCCCATATTTGGCGTAGATATGCTGGATAATTTCCTCGCGCCGTTCATGCTCGAAATCGACGTCGATGTCGGGCGGCTCTTTGCGCTCCTCGCTGATGAACCGCTCGAACAATAACTCGCTTGTCGCCGGGTCGACCGCGGTGATCCCCAGGCAATAACAGACCGCGCTGTTCGCCGCCGACCCGCGCCCCTGGCACAGGATCGGCGGATCGAGGCTGCGCGCGAAGGCGACGATTTCGTGGACGGTGAGGAAATAGCGCGCGAAGTCGAGCTTTGCGATCAGCGCGAACTCGTGGTGGATCTGGCGCTGCACCTTGTCCGGAACGCCATCCGGCCAGTGCCCGGACGCGCCCTCCCAGGTGAGAAGCTCCAATTGCTGCTGCGGGCTGCGCCCTTCGGGTACGGTCTCGCGCGGATATTCATATTTGAGCTCGTCGAGGCTGAAATCGAGGCTGTCGGCGACCGCACGCGTCGCCGCGATGGCATGCGGCCAGCGCGCGAACAATCGCTCCATCTGCGCCGGCGACTTCAGGTGCCGCTCGGCGTTGGGGTTGAGCCGATAGCCCGCGCTGGCCAGCGTGACCTTCTCGCGGATGCAGCTCATCACGTCCTGCAGCGGGCGGCGGCTGGGCACATGGTAATGCACGTCGTTGGTCGCCAGGATACTGCAATCATGAGATTTTACCAGCCGATCGAGCCGCTCGATCCGTGCCAGATCATCGCCGCGATAGCGATGCGCCGCCGCGATATGGCGCATCGTCGGCATCGCCGCTGCCATATCCGGAAACGCTTTTTCAAACGCATCGAGATCATCCCCCGGAATCGCGATCAGCGCGATCCCTTCGGCGTTCATCGCGACCTCGGACAGCAGCAAATCGCACTCGCCTTTGGCGCTGCGCATCTTGCCCTGGCTGAGCATCTTCGACAGTCGCCCATAGGCCGCGCGGTTTTTCGGATAGGCC
>JANPMU010000337.1:0-7159 GCA_031427095.1 Sphingomonas sp. | reverse complement strand
CGGTCGAACGACGCCTTGGCGAGTTCGCTCTGGAGCTGGAAGAATTCGGTCGGCGACTTGGCTTCGGCCAGGCTGCGAACCGCGTTCGATGCCTGCTCGACGCCTTCACGGCCACGCGCAACCACGTCCTGGCCGAGGCTCTGCGCACCGCTGGCGGCGATGCGGCCGGCGGCGACGATCGCTTCGACATTGGCCTTGGCGATGTCGGCGAATTCACCGGCAACCTCGTTCGAACGGCGAACCGCTTCCTGGCTGCGCTCGCCGGCATCGGCGAACAGGCTCTGGAAACGATCGGCACCCGGAAGCGCGCTGAGGTTGCTGAAATTGCCGAGGTTGGCGAACCAATTATTGGTGTCGGTAGTCACTTTGAAATTCCTTTTGTTCTGGGCGGTCGTGGTAGCAACCTTGGGTACGCGAACGGCCTTGGCACGGCGCGCAATCTTGGGCTTGCGAGCGGCGGCCTTGACCGTCTTCGCGGTGGTTTTGACGGTCGTGGCAACGGCCTTGGGCGGACGGCCACGACGCGCGGCCTTGACCGGTGTCGCGACCGCCTTGGCGGCCGTTTCGGCGACCGTCTTGGTTACGTCCGCAGCAGCTTTTTGCACGGTCGCGGTGGCGTCCGAGACAGTGACTGCGATAGTGGCTGGGCTCGGCGTAGCGGCGATCGGCTTAATCTGGGTATCCATTGCAATCTTCTCCATATGCTGCACTGCACAATAAAGCGCCCCGCGGCATTTTGCAAGGATTTATTGTGCACTGCAACATATTCGCAATATTGACGCTTGCCGGTCGCTCGGCGCAAGAGCGCAAATGACCCTTGCCACCGACCCCCATGGCCGCCGCCGCCGCGGCCTGCTGATCGTTTTGTCGTCGCCGTCAGGTGCTGGCAAATCGACCATTTCGCGGATGTTGCTCGACGCCGATTCGGGGGTCACCATGTCGGTCTCCGCGACCACCCGGCCGATGCGCCCGGGCGAAGTCGAAGGGGTCGATTACCACTTTGTCGATGATCGGGAATTCGACCGCATGATCGCGGCCGACGAATTCATCGAATGGGCTCCGGTTTTCGACCATCGCTACGGCACCCCGTCGGCACCCATAAAGGCGGCGATGAAGCAGAGCCGCGACGTGTTGTTCGACATCGACTGGCAGGGCACGCAACAGCTCCACGCGGCCATGGGCGAAGACCTTGTCCGCGTGTTCATCCTGCCCCCGTCGATGGCCGAACTCGAGCGCCGCCTGCACACGCGCGGCACCGACAGTGACGGCGTCATCGCCGGCCGCATGCGCCGCGCCGCCGACGAAATCAGCCATTGGGCCGAATATGATTATGTGCTGGTCAACGACGCCACCGACCAATGCCTCGCCGAAGTCCACTCGGTTCTTTCCGCCGAGCGCCTCAAGCGCTGGCGCCAGTCGGGCCTCGTCGCCTTTGTCCGCGACCTGATCGCTTGAAGCAACGCCCGGAATCTATACCAAAGCCAGGAACCGCGCCGCGTCCATCCAGTCACGCCGCCGTCCGGCCATCATGGCCACCGCTTCGGCATCATCGCCCCACGTTTCGATCTGCCATGCCTCGTCGACACTGACCGCGTCCCACGCCGCCTCCGGCTCGACCGCCTGTTCGATCACCGCCAGCGCCGCCACCAGCGACCCGCCGATGGTCACCAATGGCGACAATCCGGCAAGCGCGAATGCGCCTTGTTGCGTGACCGCCTGAGCAAGCCTTTCGACCGTTTCGACGGGCTGCGCGATGTGCCGAATTCCATCGGTCAGCGCGAACCCGATTTGATATCGACCGCGCGCCCATTCGATCAATCGATCCCATGCCTGGGCCTGCCGCTCGACCAGCTTCGGGGGGCCTTCCGCGCGGTAGCAGAACAGGTCGGCTTCGGCGTAGCGCGCGAGTCCCTTGGCAAACCCCGCGCGATCCGCCGCAACCCGGTCGATCGCGGCATTGGCAAGCCCCGTCAGCGGCATCTCACGCGGCTCGAAAGTCTCCCCCGCAGCGGCCCATTCCGCCGCGATCGCGCGCGCCAGTTTTTCACCGCTTAAGGCCAGCGTCGCTTTCGCCGGGGTGCGCAACGGCTTGGCGTCCAGTTCGACCCCCCAGCGGCCCTCGTGACCGTCGCCAAGCTCGACCGCGCGCGCATCCTGCCAGAATCGCTTCAAGGCTTGTTCCACTGTCGTTTCAACAGCCGCGGCATGACCAATGCATCGATCAGGCCGACGACGATCAGGACGCCGCCGAGCAATGGCCAGCCGCCCGGGCGGACAAAGTCGCCCAGCGCAATCCCCATCCCCGCGAGCATCAGCGCCAACCCGCTCAGCCGCATCGCCGCAAAAATCAGGAAGCGCCGCTTCCATATCGCTTCGTCATCCATGCGCCGCCTCCGTCAGGCGTCGCACAAGCGCCATCACGTCGCCGGGTGTTTCCGCCACCCCATAGGCTCCCTCGGCGATCAGTTCGGCGGCGTCATGATAGCCCCATGCCACCCCGATCGCGCCCATTCCGGCGGCACGCGCCATCGCCATGTCGAACCCGGTATCGCCGATCATCACGCTTGCCGCCGGGGCCGCTTGGGCTTCGGCCAGCGCCGCGAGTCCCATCGCCGGATGCGGCTTTGACGGATGACGGTCGGCGGTCTGCAAGGTTATGAATCGATCCGCGATCCCGTGGCTTTCAAGACAATGGCGCAGCCCGCGGTCCGACTTGCCGGTCGCCACCCCCACCACCCAGCCGTCCGCGGCGAAGGCATCGAGCAGTGCGACGATCCCGTCGTACAACGGCTCCTCGACCCGACCCTCGGAACGCCGCCGGGTGAACGTCTGGCGATAGGTCTCGGCCATCGCCGCATGATCGGAACTGTCGCCCCCGGGTGCAAGGCTCGCCATCGCCTCGTGCAGGCTCAGCCCGACCACCCGCCGCGCGAGATTGGCGGATGGCACCGCCAGCCCGTGCGCGACAAAGGTCTCGCCGATCGCACCGACGATTGTCGCCCCGCTATCGACCAGGGTCCCGTCGCAATCGAACAAGGCCAGTCTGTTCATTTGGCGCGACTGGCTCCGCGCAAGCGCCGTTCGCCCTTGCGCTCCTTGCGCGCCGTCTTGGCCGCCGCCGCCGCGCGCCGCGCCTTGACCTCGGGACTTTTCGCCGGATCGGGGGTGTCGAGCGGCAAGGCGTCCCCCGCCGCGCGGTCGAACCCCAGGGTGTGCAGGCTCTCGGCGAAATGGACCGGCGGCTCGGCGCTCTGGTCGATGATCCGCCCGCCCGGCGCGTCGATCTTCAACCGCCGCGCATGGAGGTGCAATTTGCGGCTGATCCCGCCGGTCAGAAACGCCTCGGGCCCGCCATATTTGGCATCGCCGACAATCGGGTGGCCGATCGCTGCCATATGCGCGCGCAATTGATGCGTGCGTCCGGTCTGCGGCTGGAGCTCGACCCACGCGGCGCGATTGCCCGCGCGGTCGATCATCCGCCACCGCGTCTTGGCAGCGAGCCCCTGGTCATGATCGACATGCATCTTCTCGCCGCCAGTCCCGGGCTGCTTGCCCAGCGGCAGGTCGATCACGCCCTTCGACGCCGACGGCACTCCGGTGATCAGCGCCCAATAGACCTTGCGCGCGGTCCGTCCCGCGAACGCCTTGGCGAAATGCGCCGCCGAGCGCGCAGTCCGCGCCACCAGCACCACGCCGCTGGTATCCTTGTCGAGCCGGTGAACCAGTTTGGGCCGGTTGCCGTCGTCATCGGCGAGCCCGTCGAGCAACCGGTCGAGATGCTGAAAAGTGTTGGTCCCGCCCTGCGTCGCCAGCCCCGGCGGCTTGTCGAGCACAAACGCGTCGGCATCCTCGTGAAGGACCATCTCGCGGATCATCGCCGCTTCCTCGTCATTCAGCGGCACGATCTGGCGCTTGGGCCGCACCTCGCGCACCGGCGTGGCCTCGGCCGGCGGCACCCGCAGCACCTGCCCGACCTCGACCCGGTCGCCCGGCGCGGCACGCTTGCCATTGACGCGGAGCTGCCCGGTCCGCGCCCAGCGTGACACGATATTGAAACTGACGTCGGGCAAATGGCGCTTGAACCAGCGGTCGAGCCGGATACCGTCATCATCCTCGCCGACGGTGAAATTGCGCTCTTTGGTGGAAGTGTCACTCATCGCGCGCCCTTAGCGCAACGCGTCCGCCATGTCCCATCCCGTCATCGCGCCTCCCGCTTGCGTCAGTGCGAGCGTCACGAAGCTGCACTCCTCGAACGACAGTCAGGACTCCGCTTTGCCCCAATAAGCGAACGCCGCTTCCTGCAGCCGCTCGACCAGCCGCCGTGCTTCCGGCCCGTCCCATGATCCCGCATGGCCATGCGTCTCGGCCCCGCCCGCGACCCACCAGCCCTGCCCGGGAAGCCCGTCCGATTGCCGCACCACCAGCACCGCAAGCTCGGGCTCGCCCCGCGACTCGGCGTCTTCATCCACCGCGCCCAGCACCACGCACAGCGCCCGCATTTTCGGCCGCGAGAACGCGTAACCCAGTTTCTCCAGCACTTCGGAATAGGTCACAGCATGCCCGGCAGCCGCCGCCGCGATCAAATGCGCGCGAATCTCTTCGGGATCGGCCAGCGCCACGTCGCTCGGGCCTAAGCCTTGCTCACTCGGGCTGCTCGGCCACCGGGGTCAGCTCGAACACATCGAGCTTCGAACTGCCGCGCGGAAACGGGATCACCAATCGCCAGCGGAACGGTCCGACCCGTTCCAGCACCCCGGCCATGTCGCGGCTGACGTCCTCGCCATAAGCACGCGGGGCGTTCTCATCGCCCAGCGCAAGGCTGCCGAGATAGACCAGCCGCCGCACATTATCGTCGTCCCAAAGACGTCCGGCCGGCCGCTGGCTGCCGGTCTGCTTGACGATTGTCAGCAACTCGCGCTCAACCTCGACATAGCAAAAGAATGGCTTGAACTTCTCGAACGCCGGCCCCTTGCGTCCCGACTTGCCGATCTTGATCAAGCGGCAATTATAGCTGCCCGGGGTCGGCGCCGGTCGCGCCAGCGCTGCCCCTGGCACCAGCAACGCCTTTTCGCTGGCAATTTCGCCGCCAAACCCCGCCGCTTTCGCTTCAGCCAGCGCGGTGGCCCAGGCGGCGCCGGTCTGGAAGATGCTCTCGGTGTCCGCCGAGCGCGCGATCCTTTGCCACACCTGGCTCTTGGTCGGCGGCACTACGGGCGCGGGCTGGGCCACCACCACCGGCGGTTTCGTCCCAACCGCACAGCCGCTCGCTGCCAGAGCGATGGCACAGACAATATGCGATCGACGCAAAATCCTGATCCTTTGACGAATAAGCTGCGCCAGTTTGGCAGCCGAAAATGACGGTTTCAACCCACGCGTCGCTTACCATGGGGTTTAACTCGGCGCTATCGCCCGCTAGGCGCCCTGCGAATGAACGCGTCAGCCCCGATCCCGGCCGTGACCGATATGGCACCCGACCATAAAGTCCGCGATGGCTTCGTCCTCGGGCTGGTCGCTTATGGTCTCTGGGGTGTTTTCCCGATTTATTTCAAGGCGCTGGATGCAGTGCCATCGGTCGATATTGTCGCCCACCGCATCGTCTGGTCCTTGCTCGTGCTGGCCGCGCTGGTCGCGATGACCCGCGGCTGGGTCAGGATCGGGGTTGCGCTGCGCGATCGCCGGACGCTGGGGCTGCTGACCCTCACGGCCGTGCTGATCTCGATCAACTGGCTGTTCTACGTCTACGCCATCAACTCCGGGCATATCCTCGCCGGAAGCCTCGGTTACTATCTCAATCCGCTTGCCAACATCCTGCTCGGCCGCTTCATTCTCAAGGAATATCTGTCGAAACTGCAATGGGCTGCGGTGGCCATTGCCGGCGCCGGCATTGCGGTCCTTGCTGCGGGCGCGCTCAGCCAATTGTGGATCAGCCTGATCCTGTGCGTCAGCTTCGCCACCTACGGTCTGTTGCGCAAGATCGCCGCCGCCGACCCGATCGCCGGGCTCAGCATCGAAACCGCGATCCTGTTCCCGTTCGCGCTCGGCTGGCTGGTCTTCGGCCACGCCGCGGGCCAGCCTGGCTTCGGCACCGATCGCGGCGAGGCGCTGCTGCTTGTCGCCGGCGGGATCGTCTCGACCACGCCCTTGCTGATGTTCACCGCCGCCGCGCGCCGCCTGCCTTATTCGACCCTCGGCATGCTCCAGTTCATCGCCCCGACGCTTCAGTTCATCATTGCCGTGTGGCTGTATGGCGAAGCCTTCACGCTCGCCCACGCGATTGCCTTCGGCGCCATCTGGATCGCGCTTGGCCTGTACAGCGCGAGCCTCGTCCACACGATGCGAACCGCTGTCGGCGGCGAAGTTGGAATCGCGCCGCGCTAGGGCTATGCTCGCGCCATGACCCGCCTTTTCCCGATCATCGCCTTGGCCTCGCTTGCCGCGTGCCAGCCCCTCGCGCGCGACCTTCCGCCGCCGCAGGACGAGGCACCGGCCGCCGACTGCCCGATCGTCGGATCCAGCGACTGGGTCGCCTTCGTCAACGCTATGCCCGGGCCCGGCGCGCGACCGACGCTCATCGTCACCGGCAAGGTCAGCGTCCCGACCGGTGGCTATCGCGTCGCTTTTTCGGGCCTCGTGCGAATTGCCGAGAGCGACCCGCTCCAGGTCACGCTGTTCGTCAACGCGATCCCGCCATCGGGGCCGGCCAGCCAGGCGATCGTCGTCCACGACGTCCGCACCAGCCTTCCCGCGCAGGGCCGCATCGGGCTGGTCACGATCCGCTGCGGCGACCGTATCCTTGCCAGCATCCGCAATATCGAAATCGCGCACTAGCTGCTAAACGACGGCGAGACATATCAGCCAAGGAAGCCTGATGCTCGGCGGCGGGATCATCTGACGCCTTCGGCCCTCCCCGGACCGGGGAGGGGACCGCCCGCAGGCTGGTGGAGGGGTCGGCGCAACGGCGGAGTGCGCTTTGGCGACCTACCGCTCGCGCACATATCTCCCCGGCGCATCCTCGATCGCCTTGCGCTTGCCCCTGCCCGGGACCCGCGCGCCGTCGGCCTTGACCATCTTCGGCGCCCTTTCGCGCAGCCATTCGACCCAGTCGGGCCACCAGCTGCCCTTATGCTCGGTCGCACCCGCGATGAATTCGGCCAGCGTG
>JANPMU010000336.1:0-1888 GCA_031427095.1 Sphingomonas sp. | reverse complement strand
GGAACCAGGCAAGATGACCGGTATATTCGGCCTGCACCGCACGCAACCCAGCCACATCGCCAGCGCGCGCCGCATAGGCCGCCTGATAAACCTGGCTGCGCAGCGCATCGTGCATCATGTCGGCTTCAAGGTGATTGCGCAACGCCTCGGTGGCGATGCGGCTCCCTGCCTGAGCGGTGGCGAGGCGCATCGTGACGACTGATCCGACGATGAGCATCACCAGCACCGCGAGTCCGAGCAATGACGAGACAAGCCAGACCCGGTGCCGCAATGTAACCGCTTTCATCGCTGGCATCGCGCATCGCTCCGTCCGGCCGTAATTGGTCGCACGTTTCAGTATCGGCGAATGGTTAACGCCGGTGCAGGATTTCAGCCAAATTGGATCGAACCCGTGGCGAGCGAGCCGCTCGCGCCGATCCAGGGCAAAGCGGCGGGTCCGATCGATTGACGCGCCCCCGCGCACCATGGAAGAGCGGTGCGACGAGGAAAGGAGCCCCATGGCAACGACGATCGAGCAATTGGAGGCGCGGCGCGCGGCGGCGCGGATGGGCGGGGGCGAAAAACGCATCGCCGCGCAGCACGCCAAGGGACGGCTGACCGCGCGCGAGCGGTTGAGCGTATTGCTCGACCCGGGATCGTTCGAGGAAGTCGACATGTTCGTCGAGCACAATTGCTCCGACTTCGGGATGGAGACGCAGAAATTCCCGGGCGACGGGGTGGTCACCGGATCGGGGACGATCAACGGGCGGCTGGTGTTCGTCTTCGCGCAGGATTTCACCGTGTTCGGGGGGTCCTTGAGCGAACGCCATGCGCAGAAGATCTGCAAGGTGATGGACGCGGCGATGAAGGTCGGGGCGCCGGTCATCGGGCTGAATGATTCGGGCGGGGCGCGGATTCAGGAGGGGGTCGCCTCCTTGGGCGGCTATGCCGAGGTGTTCCAGCGCAATGTACTTGCGAGCGGAGTCATCCCGCAGCTTTCGCTGATCATGGGGCCGTGCGCGGGGGGCGCGGTTTACTCACCGGCGATGACCGACTTCATCTTCATGGTGAAGGATACAAGCTATATGTTCGTCACCGGGCCTGAAGTGGTCAAGACGGTGACCAACGAGGTGGTGACCCAGGAGGAATTGGGCGGAGCGGTGACCCACACGACCAAATCCGGCGTCGCGGATGTCGCGTTCGAGAATGATGTCGATGCGCTGCTGGCGACGCGCGAATTCTTCGATTTCCTGCCGCTGTCGAACCGCCACGATGGTCCGGTGCGGCCGTGCGACGATCCGTGGGACAGGCTGGAGGACAGCCTCGACACTTTGGTGCCCCCATCCGCGGCGACGCCTTACGACATGCACGAATTGATCCGGAAAGTCGCCGACGAGGGCGATTTCTTCGAGCTTCAGCCGGCCCATGCGGGCAACATCATCATCGGCTTCTGCCGGATCGAAGGGCGCAGCGTGGGCGTGGTCGCCAACCAGCCGATGGTGCTGGCGGGGTGCCTCGACATCAACTCGTCGAAGAAGGCGGCGCGGTTTGTCCGTTTTTGCGACGCATTCGACATTCCGATCCTTACGCTGGTCGATGTGCCGGGGTTCTTGCCGGGGGTGGGCCAGGAGCATCACGGGATCATCAAGCACGGCGCGAAACTGCTGTTCGCTTATGCCGAGGCGACGGTGCCCAAGATCACGGTGATCACGCGCAAGGCGTATGGAGGCGCCTATGACGTGATGGCGTCGAAGCATCTGCGCGGCGATTTAAACTATGCCTGGCCGACCGCCGAGATCGCGGTGATGGGGGCCAAGGGCGCGGTCGAAATCATCTTTCGCGGCAAGACGGCCGACGAGATCGCCGAGCGGACGGCCGAATATGAAGCGCGCTTCGCCAACCCGTTCGT
>JANPMU010000335.1:0-1905 GCA_031427095.1 Sphingomonas sp. | reverse complement strand
CAGTGATGGCCTGCGCACGGGCTCCAGTCGGCCCCGCCGATGATCGCCAGCGGGGCGGCGGCGTCCTTCAATAATTCGATCATCGCGCCGATCGCGCCGGGATCGGGGGTCTCGGCGAGGGGCGGCACGCGCGGGCGGTCGAGCGCTTCGATCTGATCGCGCAGCATGTCTTCGGGGATTGCGAGCACCACCGGGCCGGGGCGGCCGGCGGTGGCGACGCGGTAAGCGCGGGCGACATATTCGGGGATGCGGCGGGCGTCGTCGATCCGCGCCGCCCATTTGGCGATCGGCGCGAAGAAAGCGGGGAAATCGATCTCCTGGAAACCCTCGCGGTCCTTGTCGGCGCGGTCGAGGTCGCCGACGAACAGGATCATCGGGGTCGAGTCCTGGAAGGCGACATGGACTCCGGCCGAGGCGTTGGTCGCGCCGGGGCCGCGGGTGACGAAGGCGACGCCGGGGCGCCCGGTCATTTTGCCGTCGGCGTCGGCCATATAGGCGACCCCGCCCTCCTGGCGGCAGACGGTGACATCGATCTCGGGCGCGTCATGGAGCGCATCGAGCACCGCGAGGAAGCTTTCGCCCGGAACGGTGAACACGCGGTCGCAGCCCTGGAGCACGAGCTGATCAACGAGGATTTGGCCGCCGGTGCGAATGGTCATGCGCTGGCCGTCTTCTTGGGCCGTCCACCCTTTTGCCCGTTCTTGCGCGATGCCGCGATCTTGGCGGGAGTGCGGGAGCGCCCGCCTTGAGCGCCGAGCTCGCGCGCCATCCATGCCTTCGATCCGAATACGCCCTGCATCAGAGCCGGAATGTAGAGATCGGCGTCGAGTTTCGGCCAGTGCAGACCAAGCCCCGCGCCGCTGATTTCGATCTCGGCCAGACTGTCGGGCGAGGCCTCCGTCAGACCTTGGGCGAGCCGCGCCGGAAAGGTCAGTTCGACCCCGGTGCTGAGCGCGACAATCACGCGTGCGCGGCGGCGGTCATAGCGCGCCGACACCGCATGACCGGCATCGCGCAGCGCGTCCATGCGCGCTTCGGCCTGCTCCATTTCGCGCTCGCTAATCGCCATGAATATTGCTCCACTCCTTGCACAACCTACCTAGTCGGCCCGCCAATTCCCGCTCGATCCTCGCCACCTCGGCCAACCTGAACCCATAGACCTCGCGAAGCTCCGGCGGGCCGTCCGGACATCGCAGGTCGAACACCGCTTCGCCGCCCGCGCCGATCACATGGACGTGGGCGGGACGATGATCGTTGGGCCAGATGACCACCCGCAAGCCGTCGATGCGATCGACCGTCGGCATCGCTTCTAGCAGAAACCCAAGCGGTAGGGAATGGCCTGTCCGATGGTCGAGTCGTTCAGTGCGTCGAGCGCTGCGAGGTCGCTTTCGCCGGGCACGGTGAGGACGCGGTCGCAGCCGTTGATGCGGAGCTGGTCGACAAGGATCTGACCGCCGGCGCGGAGGGTCGTCATTCGTTCAAACTTTCCTGAGCGCGGCCAATCGGAATACCTCGGCAGCTAACTCTGCGACAGTGGCGTCGCGCGCATCGCGCCGCTTCCAAATCCACCAACCGACTTCGGGTTGACCGTCTTCGAAAAAGGGGCGGAGGCTAATCGCATAAACCTGCTCGATGTCTTCGCAAAGATCGATGAAATCCCAGCCCTCCAGTCCAAGATCGCGAACAAGATAAAGTCCGAGAATGTCCTGGTTGTCCCTGCCAGCAATTGCGCGAACTCGGTCCGCTACATCCGCCTGTACATCCTCAAATTTCACGCCTGGTGGATTGCCTTGACGACCTGGTAGGTCTCGAGACCTTCCTTGCCGCCTTCGGACCCGAACCCGCTGTCCTTGATCCCGCCGAACGGGGCGTCGGCCATCGAGATGGCGAAGGTGTTGATGCCGA
>JANPMU010000334.1:0-3476 GCA_031427095.1 Sphingomonas sp. | reverse complement strand
CTCAAACCGGGCGTGGGAGAGGATTCGGGTGTCCATGGCGTGTTGATCCGCAATGGCCGGGTCGAAGGCGGGGCCGATCCTCGGCGCGAGGGTGTCATGCTCACTCTCCCGGCGCCGCTTTAGGGGCAAACCTCACTCGCGACCGCCTCGGCGATGCTGGCCATTCCGGCGTGTTCCAGCCGCTCGGCGAGCCCGTTCGCAATCTCCCGCGCGAGCCCGGGCCCGTGATAGACCAAAGCGCTGTACAGCTGGACCAGGCTCGCCCCCGCGCGGATCCGCTGCCACGCGTCGTCGGCGTTGGCGATCCCGCCTACCGCGATCAGCGGAATCGCTCCGCCGCTGGCCGACCGGAAAGCGCGCAGCGCTTCGAGCGCAAGGCTCTTCAACGGCGCGCCCGACAGCCCGCCCGCCTCAGCCGCAAAGCGCGACCTGAGCGGTGGCCGCGACAATGTCGTATTGGCAATGATCAGCGCGTCGATTCCATGGTCGATCGCTGCCCGGACCATCCGCTCGGCGTCGCCCGCCCCAAGATCCGGCGCGACCTTGAGGAACACCGGTGGCCCCCCCGCAGTTCGAGCCTCGCGCACCGCACCAAGCAATTCGTCAAGCGCGCCGTCATCCTGTAACGCGCGCAGCCCCGGTGTATTGGGCGACGAGATATTGATCGTCAGATAATCGGCCGCCGGGGCCATATTGGCGACCCCCGCGACATAATCGGCGATACGGTCCGCGCTGTCCTTATTGGCGCCGACATTGACCCCGACGATCCCGCGCCGCCGCCGCATCAACCGCTCGAGCGCCGCCGCCTGCCCGCGATTGTTGAACCCCATGCGGTTGATCACGCCCTCGTCCTCGACCAGCCGGAACAAGCGCGGTCTGGGATTGCCCGCTTGGGGAAGCGGGGTCACCGTCCCGACCTCGACAAAGCCGAACCCCAGCCCGAGCATCGCGTCGGGCACGTCGGCATCCTTGTCGAACCCCGCTGCCAGCCCGACCGGCGACGGAAAGTCGATCCCCGCGACCCTCACCCGGAGCGATGGTGGAAAGGCGGAGGGAGCGCGCACCGGCAACAGCTTGAGCGCAACGATCGTCGCCCGATGCGCCGTCTCGGCATCGAGCGTAAACATCAGCGGTCGGAGCAGCCGGTACATTGTTGCGGCTATGCCAGCGTCGCGGGCAACCGTCATCCCCGCGCAAGCGGAGTATCCGCTGACGTTGGTCGAAACCCCCTTTCCATCCCTCCGTCGTCACGCCACTCACCGTCATGACACCTCGAAAGGACTTGCCTTGCGCTTCATCCTGCTCGCTGGCTCGATGCCGCTCGACCTGCTCGAAGTCCGCGTCGACCGCTGGATCGCGGCGCAGGGCGGCTAGGGTCAGGACCGGCCCTCGTCGGGGACCGAGCAAGCGAGCAAATGCATCTCCCACAAGTCATTGCGGCTGAAGTGGAGCAAGGGGTGCAATGCCCGCAGCGCCGCTTTGCCGAGCCTCGCCTCAAGCGCGTTCAGGCGATCGAACAAGGCCCGATCCTCGGCCCCCGGTTCGGCGCAATCGCCCGGCTCGCCGCGCGCCAGCAACAGTCGCTCGGCACGAAGGACCAGTTCGGTGTGGATCTTGAGGTAATCGAACACCTCGTCGCGCAGGTCGGGGCCGAAGCGGTCGGCGACCGCGCACAGCGCCAGCCCGGCTTCACTTCCCGCAAACGTGCCGGTTTCAATGTCGGCGAGGATCTGTTCGTGGACGCGATTGTCGGACAGGATCCAGTTGCGCGCTGCGGCCTCGCCGATCGACAGCACCGCGAACAGCGCCAGCGGAACGACCGTGAACGCTACCACCATCAGCAATAATGGCCGCTCGTCGAACAGGTTGAAGCCCGCATGAATCGCCGCCGCAGCGATCAGCCCGGGAATAAAATACAGCATATTAAGCCGATAATCGGCCGCGCGCGCAACCGCTTGCTCGTCGGTCAGCTCATGCGTGATCACCGCGAACAAAGCCGTCGCGCCGCCATGCATCACCGCCGTGCCGAGCCCGCGCACCAGCCACACCCCGACACTGGCGTCGGCGAACAGGTAAAGCTGATAGCCATTCTCGATGATCGAGAAACCGGTGCCGATAGCGAAGCCGATAATCGCCGCATCGATCTTGAAGCCGATCCGGTTGGCCGCATAAAGGATGATGATCGGGCTGGCCTTGGCGGTTTCCTCGACCAATGGCGCGACGAACCGGCTGTAATCGGCGAAGTCGAGCGCGAGCGCGCTGATCAGCGCGCCATTGGCGAAATAGGCGATCACGGCGAGCGCGCCGCCGATCAGCAACATCGCAACGATCTTGCGGAAGCGCACCAAATTGAACGCTTCGAAGCGGTCGCACGCGATCAGCATGAGCAGCGCCGGAAGCAGCGCGATCGCGATCTTGAACACCAGTTCGAATTGCACCTCGCTGCGCCTTTATTACATGATCTTGAGCGAGATCAGGGTTTCAGTCGCGTTGTAATGTCCGTCGCGGAATCCTGCCGCTGCGCCGATCGAGAAGGTGATCGGCAACCGCGACGCCGCAGTGAAGTTCCAATCGATCTGCCCCCCCGCAGTCTGGTAGCTGTACGACGGCGCCACCCCGCCAGCGGCGGCGAGCATGCCGACGAACAGCGCCGGCCGCGCATTACTCAAAAAGAAGCTCCCGCCGCCGATGTCGCGAAACCGCACGGGAGGCAGATTCACCTCGATCAGCGCCTTGGCATAAGCCCGTGCGTTGATCTCGTTGATCTCGAACCCCGGAAAGCTCTCTTCCTCGCGGTAGCGCTTGACCTCGCGGTTATCGACGTAATTATTGCCGAACGATCCGAGGAAAAAATTGCCAAGCGCGCTGGCTTTCTTGCCGCCCGAAACTCCCGCTGCGGTGTACAGCCACACCGACGCGTTGCGCAGCGGCAGCGGCCACCCGATGTCGAACCCGCCATGAACCTTGGGAAACACCTGTCCGAGCGCGCTGTCGACCGCGCCGACGATCTGCCCGCGCATGCCTTTTTCATGGTCGACCGAGCCCAGGGATCGGGTCGTATTGGTATAGCGAAGTCCAATTTGCGCCGAGGCCAGCCGGGTGAAACCGGTGGCGACATTCTGCGCTGCCGGAAGCTTTTCCAGCCCAAGATAATAAGCCGCGTCGGCGAACATCGTGAGTTCGCGCGGCAAATCGTAGATCAGACTATTCTCGTAACCGACCATGAACGCGTCACCCTTGCGGCTGCGCTCGACCGGTCCGAACAGATCGTAAAAATCGGCGTCATTGTGCCAATAGCGCAGCCGCCACTTGAGCGTCTTATATTCGAGGTTGAGGTGCAGCCGTTCGGCCGCTTTGAGCGACCGATTGGGCGAGTAAGTCAGCGTCGCCGAAAGCTGGCTGAACTGCAGCGGATCCTCGATGATCAGATGCAGCCCGCCGCCGATCTGCTTCTTGTAGCCCTCGACCACCGGATA
>JANPMU010000333.1:0-3118 GCA_031427095.1 Sphingomonas sp. | reverse complement strand
CGACCGGCTGCGGATCCTGCCGGCGGATGTCGCGACCGGCCAGAAGACCGCGATCTCGGCGGGCAAATATCTCGGGCGGCGATTGTTCGTCGAAGTGATCACCGACGGGCAGGGTTATTCGGCGACGCGGGTCGAATATCAAATGTCACGCTGGCTGTCGTTGCTGTCGAGCATCTCGTCGATCGGGCGGACCAGCGCGAATGTGCGGGTGAGCAAGGATTATTGACGACGAACAAGTGATGGTTTCTCGTTGCGCGGCTCGATTGCTGCGCTACGTTCCGCACTGACGCAGGGGGCATCATGAAGAATTGGAACGTCCGCAAGGCGATTGTCGCTCGCGAGGACATGCCCGTCGAGCATCGGCTGGCGCAGACCTTGAGCTGGCCGCATCTGGTCGCGCTGGGGGTCGGGGCGATCGTCGGGACGGGGATTTTGACGCTGATCGGGGTTGGTGCGGCCAAGGCCGGACCGGCGGTGATCGTCAGCTTCGCCATCGCCGGGCTGATCTGCGCCTGCGCCGCGCTCGCCTATGCCGAGATGGCGACGATGTATCCGGCATCGGGCAGCGCTTATACCTATAGCTATGTGGTGTTCGGCGAGCTGGTCGCGTGGATCATCGGCTGGTCGCTGATCCTCGAATATAGTCTGGTGGTGAGCGCGGTCGCGGTCGGCTGGTCGGGCTATGCCAGCGGGTTTCTAGCGAGCGTCGGGGCGGGGCTTTCGGCGGACCTCATCGCCGGACCCGAAGCGGGCGGGATCGTCAATTTGCCGGCGGTGTTCATCATCGCCGTGGTCGCGGCCTTGCTGATGATCGGGACGCGCGAGAGCGCGACGGTCAACGCCGTCCTCGTGGTCGTCAAATTACTCGCTTTGGCATTGTTCATCGCGGTCGCGCTGCCGGCGTTCGACGCCGGTAATTTCGAGCCGTTCATGCCCAATGGTTTCCCGCGCAGCGGTCCGTCGGGGAGCGAAGTCGGGGTGATGGCGGCGGCGGCGATCATCTTCTTCGCATTCTACGGGTTCGACGCGATCGCCACCGCCGCCGAGGAAACCAAAAACCCCGACCGCGACCTGGCGATCGGCATCGTCGGGTCGATGGTGCTGTGCGTGATCATTTATATGGCGGTCGCGGCGGTCGCGATCGGGGCGCTGGCCTACACCCGCTTCGCCGACAGCCCCGAGCCGCTGGCATTGATCCTGCGCGAGATCGGGCAGGGCTGGGCGGCGAAACTGCTCGGGGTGTCTGCGGTGGTCGCGCTGCCGACCGTGATCCTCGCTTTCTTCTTCGGGCAGAGCCGGATTTTCTTCACCATGGCGCGCGACGGGCTGCTTCCGGCGGGACTGGCGAAGGTTTCAGGCCGGGGGACGCCGGTGCGGATCACGATCTTCACCGCGCTGATCGTGGCGGTGATCGCGGGGCTGTTCCCGCTCGCCGAGATCGCCGCTCTGGCCAATGCCGGGACTCTGGCGGCGTTCATCGCGGTGTCGGCGGCGATGCTGACGATGCGCCGCCGCGAACCGAATTTGCCGCGCAAGTTCACGACGCCATGGCCGTGGCTGGTCGGGGTTTTCGCGATTCTCGGGTGCCTGTATCTATTCTATTCGCTGCCGGTGAGGACACAGAGCTATTTCCTCATCTGGAACGCGATCGGGCTGCTGATCTACTGGGTTTACGGCGCGCCGCGCGCGGAGGCGGCGCGGGCGCGGGTGGCGGCGCGGTGATGTTGTCGTGATCGCATCGGGACACCCCAGCCGCCACCGACTGCGCAATATCCTCGGCGGGTCGGCGGGCAATCTGGTCGAATGGTTCGACTGGTACGTCTATTCGGCGTTCACGCTCTATTTCGCGTCGAGCTTCTTTCCCAAGGGCGATGCAACCGCGCAATTGCTGTCGAGCGCGGCGGTGTTTGCGGTCGGGTTCGTGATGCGCCCGGTGGGGGCGTGGGTGATGGGGATCTATGCCGACCGCCACGGGCGCAAGGCCGGACTGACGCTTTCGGTGAGCTTGATGTGCGTCGGCTCGCTGATGATCGCGGCCTCACCGACTTATGCGCAAGCGGGGGTTCTCGCGCCCGCCGTGCTGGTGGTCGCGCGGATGATCCAGGGATTGAGCGTCGGCGGCGAATATGGCGCCAGCGCGACTTATCTGAGCGAGATGGCGGGGGCCAGGAGGCGCGGCTTCTGGTCGAGCTTTCAATATGTCACGCTGATCGCGGGGCAATTGCTCGCATTGGCCTTGCTGGTCGGGTTGCAGGTGGTGCTCGGCGAGGATGCGCTTGAGGCGTGGGGGTGGCGGATCGCGTTCGGGGTCGGGGCATTGCTTGCGGTGGTGGTCTATTTCATTCGCCGCCGGCTGAGCGAAACCCAGAGCTTCGAAAATATCAAAGCGGCGGGCGACAAACCCCGATCGAGCGGTCGGAACCTGTTTCGCGATCATCCGCGGGAAGCGTTGCTGGTGATCGCGCTGACCGCCGGGGGGACGCTCGCTTTCTACGCCTACACCACTTACATGCAGAAATTCCTCGCCAATAGCGCGGGGTTCGACCGGCCGACGGCGTCGCGGATCATGACCGTCGCTTTGGCGATGTTCATGGTCATGCAGCCGATCGCGGGGGCGCTGAGCGACCGGGTGGGCCGAAAACCGATCATGATCTTCTTCGGCTTGTGCGGAGCCATTCTGACCTATCCGATCTTCACCGCGCTCGAGAGTGCGCGCGACCCGCTGACCGCTTTTGCTCTGGTCATGGCGAGCCTGGTGATCGTCACCGGCTATACCTCGATCAACGCGGTGGTGAAGGCCGAGCTGTTCCCGAGCCACATCCGTGCGCTGGGGGTCGCTTTGCCGTTCGCGATCGCCAATACGATTTTCGGGGGGACCGCCGAATATGTCGCTTTGTCGCTCAAAGGCGCGGGACATGAGCGGTGGTTCTATTATTATGTTTCGGGGGTCATCCTGGTGTCGCTGACGACGTATGTGTGATGCGCGAAACCAAAATCACCAGCCTGATCGAGGAGGATTGAGCTTGGCCGCAGCCACATCGCACCCCGCGCTGCGGACGGGATCGGCATTTGCCGAACGGCTGACGATCGCCATGTTCTGCGTGTTCGTGCCGTTCAC
>JANPMU010000332.1:0-5470 GCA_031427095.1 Sphingomonas sp. | reverse complement strand
GTGACGAGGAATTTGAACGGACCGTCGGGATCGGCCGCAGGGTGCGGAACATGCGCGACGATCGCTTCGAACAGCGGGTTCAGCGTGCCTTCGCGCACGTCGTCGGTGAGCCCGGCATAGCCATTGCGGCCGCTCGCGTAGAGCACCGGGAAGTCGAGCTGCTCGTCGGACGCATCGAGCAGGACGAACAGGTCAAACACTTCGTCGAGCACTTCGGACGCGCGCGCGTCGGGGCGGTCGATCTTGTTGACCACGACGATCGGCCTGAGCCCCAATGCGAGCGCCTTGCTGGTGACGAACTTGGTCTGCGGCATCGGGCCTTCGGCGGCATCGACCAGCAGAATGACGCCGTCAACCATCGACAGGATGCGCTCGACCTCACCGCCGAAATCGGCGTGGCCGGGGGTGTCGACGATGTTGATGTGGGTGACATTGCCGTGCGCATCGGGCCATTCGACCGAGGTGCATTTGGCCAGGATGGTGATCCCGCGCTCTTTTTCGAGGTCGTTCGAATCCATCGCGCGCTCTTCGACGCGCTGATTGTCGCGGAAGGTGCCCGACTGGCGGAACATTTGGTCAACCAGGGTCGTCTTGCCATGATCGACGTGGGCGATGATCGCCACGTTGCGAAGGTTCATGTAAATTTTCCGAAAAGAGTGTGGCGCGCCCCTAGCGCAGTTGCTGCATCGCAGCAAGGTCGCGGGCGTTCAGCGCGGCATGCGTTCGAGGATTTCCAGCGCGCGGTCGAGGGCGCGTAGCTCGCTGTGGGCGAGGCGCTGGAGACGGGTGGCGAGCGCGGCATCCCCCTTGGGCGGCGTTGCCAGACGAGCGCGCCCTTCGTCGGACAGGCGCAGCGCGAGACGGCGGCGATTGGCGGGGTCGGACTGACGTTCGACCAGTCCGGACCGCACCAGCGCATCGACCGAACGGCTGACCGCCGGAGCGCCGCGTGCGGTCGCCTTGGCCACAGTCCCCAGCGTCGCGGGTTCATTGACCGCGATGGCGCCGAGCAAGGCCCGGGCGACCTTGCCCGATCGATCCGCACGCTTCACCTCGTCAATCCCGTCGGCGATGACCGACAGCCGCTGCGCGAGCGCTTGGGGCGAGAAGGTGTTCAACATATTTGCAGACTAGCAAGAATTGCGGGCAGCGCAATATTGGCGCGAACAAGAGTCTTGCGCTTGCGCCGCAAGCGGGCCGCTGGTCAAAGGCGGCATGGACCCGAAACCGAACCCCCGGGCGCCCCGCCCGCCAATGCCCGCGACCGTGTGGGTGCTCGGGCTGGTCAGTCTGCTGATGGACCTGAGCAGCGAGATTTATCATGCGCTGCTGCCGTTGTTCATGACGGTCACGCTGGGCTTGCCGGTCGCGGCGGTGGGCGCAATCGACGGCATCGCCGAAGCGACCGCATCGATGACCAAATTAGTATCGGGGCGATTGTCCGACCGCAGTCGGCGAAGGAAGCCTTTGATTCTGTTCGGCTATGGCCTCGCGGGAGTGTCGAAATTGCTGTTTCCGATCGCCAATGGCGCGCTTCCGGTGCTCGGCGCGCGGTTCGCCGACCGGATCGGCAAGGGCATCAGAGGAGCGCCGCGCGACGCGATGATCGTCGACCAGACCCCGCCCGAGATCCGCGGGCGCGCGTTCGGGCTGCGCCAGTCGCTCGACACTGTCGGAGCGTTTCTCGGACCGCTCGCGGCGATCGGGCTGATGTACTGGTTGGCCAACGACATTCGCGCGGTGTTCTGGATCGCGGCCATCCCGGCCTTGCTGTCGTTCCTGTTTGCGTGGATCGCGTTGCGCGAAACTCGCGATCATTTGCCCGAAAATACCCCCGCCCCGCGCTGGGCCGCCGCGTGGCGACTCGGCGCCGGATTTTGGTGGCTGGTCGCGGTGGCGTTCATCTTCACCCTAGCCCGCTTCAGCGAATCCTTTCTCATCCTGCGCACCGCCGGCCAGGGCCTGCCGATTGCCCTCGCCCCGCTCGTGCTCGTGGCGATGAACCTTGCTTTTGGTCTGTTCGCTTATCCGGCGGGAGCCGCCGCCGACCGTTTTCCGGCGTCGCGCCTGATGCTTGCCGGGGTGGTCTCGCTGATCGCGGCGGATCTCATGCTCGCTTTTTCGAGCGGGATTGCGATGAGCTTTGCCGGGATCGTGCTGTGGGGACTGCATATGGCGCTGACCCAGGGACTGTTGTCGCGGCTGGTCGCGGCGCGCGCTCCGGCCGAGCTGCGCGCCACCGCATTCGGCATTTTCCACTTCGCCAGCGGCATCGCGCTATTGCTCGCAAGCGTTGGCGCGGGTGTGTTGTGGGACCAGGCGGGGCCGGCCGCGACATTTCTCGCCGGGGCGGGATTTGCCGCGCTCACCGGGCTGATCCTGATCGCCGCGCCGAACCGCTTCAATCTCGCCTAACCGGATCCTCGTCGCGCGGAGCCCGAAACGGCGGCATCCGCCCGGCAGCGCGCGAAGGCACGAAGAATTGATGTTTGAGCGCCGCCCCGACATGAAGCGCGAGCAAGGCGATCATCGCGAAAACGAGGATCTCATGCACCCCGCCCGAAATCTCGCCGCCGCCTTCGGATATGCCGGGGATCAAAGGGAACGGGATTCCGCCGATCAGCCCGGTGGTCGATTTGGTCGCCCCGCCCGACACCGCGAGGAGCCCGGCAAGCGGGATAATAATCAGCAGGAAATAGAAGATGCGGTGATTCCACACCGCCGCCAGCCGCTCCCAGCGCGGCAATTCTTCGGGAAAAGGCGGCGGCGGATTTTTCAGCCGCACCGCGAGCCGGATCAGCGCGAGCAACAGGATCGTCACCCCGACGGTCTTGTGCCAGGCGAACACCTCCACCCGCGCAGGACCCTTGGGCAAATCGGCGAAAGTGAACCCAAGCCAGATCTGCACCAGAATCAGCACCGCCGTGAGCCAGTGCAGGGTCACGGCCGCGTTGGAATAGCGCAGCAGCCGCGATTGTTCGGTCGCTTCAGGAACGGTCGCCATATCGTGATTCCCTCGGATTTAGCGGGTGAATTTCTCGCCTGCAGCGGCCTTGTCTAGCAGGAGCCTGGAGAAACTGAAGGCGCTCCCCATGCGGGCTTCCTGATTCTTCAATCCGGCGACGATCTTGTCGAGGCCCTCGTCGTCGGCCCAGTGCATCGGCCCGCCGCGATAGACCGGCCAGCCGTAGCCGTAGACCCACACCACGTCGATGTCGGAAGCGCGCTGGGCCATGCCTTCCTCGAGGATCTTCGCGCCCTCATTGACCATAGTGTAAAGCGTCCGCTCGACAATCTCCTGGTCGGAGATGTCGCGCTTTTCGACACCCTCTCTGGCGCGGAAATCGTCGACGATTCCCTGAACGACGGGCGACGGCGAGGGGCGACGCTTGTCGTCATAATCATAGAAGCCCGCGCCCTTCTTCTGGCCCCAGCGGTCGAGCGCGCACATTGCGTCGCGGACATTTTCGATGCGGTTCTTGTCGCGGTGCCAGCCGATGTCGACCCCGGCGAGATCGGCCATCTGGAACGGCCCCATCGGCATTCCGAATTCTACATGCACCCGGTCGATCTGTTCGGGGGTGGCGCCTTCGAGCAATAATCTGATCGCCTCGACCTGGCGCGGCCTCAGTATACGGTTGCCGATGAAGCCGTGGCATACACCCGCGACCACCGCGACCTTCTTGATCTTTTTGGCGAGAGCCATCGCGGTGACCAGCACGTCGGGCGCGGTCCTGGCGCCGCGAACCACCTCGAGCAATTTCATGACGTTGGCCGGCGAGAAGAAGTGCAGTCCGACAACATCCTCCGGCCGCGAGGTGCAGGCGGCGATCTCGTCAATGTTGAGATAGGAGGTGTTCGAAGCGAGGATCGCGCCCGGCTTGGCGACCTTGTCGAGCTTCGCGAAAATCTCCTTCTTGATCTCCATCGTTTCGAACACCGCTTCGATGATCAGGTCGCATGTCGCCAGCGCGGAGAAATCGAGCGTCGGATCGAGCAGCCCCATCGCGCCCGCGACCTGGTCGCCCGTCATCCGCCCTTTGGCGGCGGTCGCCTCGTAATTCTTGCGGATCGTGCCGGTGCCGCGGTCCAAGGCCTCCTGCGCCATTTCGATGATCGTCACCGGGATCCCGGCGCTGAGGAAATTCATCGAAATTCCGCCGCCCATGGTTCCGGCGCCGATCACCCCGACGCGGCGGATATCGCGCGGTTTGGTGTCGGCGGGAATATTGTCGATCTTGGCCGCCTTACGCTCGGCGAAGAAGAAATATTGCTGGGCACGCGACTGCTTGCCGCTCATCAACTCCATGAATAATTTGCGCTCTTCGATCACCCCTTGGGCATAAGGGTGAGCGACCGCCGCCTCGACCGCCTTGATGTTCGCCTCGGGCGCATCGAAGCCGCGGAACTTGCGGCCATTGGCCTTGCGGAATTCAGCGAAAATTGCGGGGTTGGCGCGCGCCTCGACCAATTTGTCGTCACGCTGCGATGATCTGGGCAGCGGGCGGATGTCTTTGACCTCATCGGCAAAAGCAACCGCGTGTTGCGCCAGATCGCCTTCGACGATGCGGTCGACCAGCCCGATGTCGCACGCGTCCCTGGCCCCGATCGGCATCCCGCTGGTGACCATCTCCAGCGCGCGCTGGACCCCGGCAATGCGCGGCAGCCGCTGGGTTCCGCCGGCGCCGGGGAGCAGGCCCAATTTGACTTCAGGCACCCCGAGCTTCGCCGAGGACAATGCGACCCGATAATGGCAGCCCAGTGCGACCTCGAGCCCGCCGCCAAGCGCGGTGCCATGGATCGCCGCGACCACCGGCTTGGGGCAATTTTCGATCGCATCGACCACTTCGGGCAGCCACGGCATCACCGGGGGCTTGCCGAATTCGGTGATGTCCGCGCCGGCGAAGAAGGTCTGGCCCTCACACCGGATGACAATCGCCTTGATCGCATCGTCATCGGTCGCTTGATCGATCGCCGCGACCAGGCCCTGGCGAACCGCGGCGCCCAAGGCGTTGACCGGCGGATTGTTGGAAGTGACGATCAGCACGTCGCCGTGGCGAGTGGTCGAAATCGGGGAAGTCATGGGTTCGTCTCCGGGTCAGATGGCGGTTCGGCCGTAGCTTTGCTTGGTATAAGGAAGGCTCGACGACAGGCCGCCGTCGACGACCAGCGCATGGCCGTTGACGTAGCTGGCCTCGTCGCTTGCCAGGAACAGTGCGACCTGCGCGATCTCGTCGGGAGCGCCGCCGCGCTTGAGCGGGTTGAGATGGCCGAGCCGATCCCCCTGGCCCTTCGCCCGGGCGCGCTCATAGACGAATTCAGTCATGCCGGTTTCGACCAGCCCGGGACAGATTGCGTTGACCCGGATATTCGAGCCGCTGAGTTGCTGCGCGGCGGTCTTGACCAGGCTGATCACCCCCGCCTTCGACGCCGAATAGGCCGGACCGCCCGCGCCCGAGCGTAAGCCCGA
>JANPMU010000331.1:0-3829 GCA_031427095.1 Sphingomonas sp. | reverse complement strand
TTTACCCCGCTCTGGCGACCCCCACCAACGCCGGACGGAGCAAGCGGTCCTTGAGCATGTAGCCGGCCTGCATTTCCTCGATGATCGTGCCGGGCTCGACGGTGTCCGACGGCATTTCGATCATCGCCTGGTGCTTGTTGGGATCGAGTTTCTCGCCCTTGGCGGCGACGCGGGTGACTCCGTTGCGGGCGAACACATTGTCCAATTCGCGCGCGGTGGCCTCGATCCCGGCGAGAAAATTTGCGGCGGTCTGGTCGGCGCGCAGTTCGTCCGACACGGCGGCCAGAGCGCGGTCGAGATTGTCCTTGATCGCGAGCATGTCGCGGGCGAAACCGGTCGCGGCATAATTGGACGCCTGGATTTTCTCGGCCTCCAGACGGCGGCGGACATTCTGGGTATCGGCGGCGGCGTAGAGCGCCTTGGCCGTCAGATCCTCGATCTCCCGCTCGAGCTCGGCGACACGGTCATGCTCGGCCAGTTCGGGCGAGGCGGCCGCAGTCTCGGCGCGGATATCTTCGGCTTCGTCGTGGAAATCTTCGTTCATTGCATCAATCTCGTTAGCGCTTGAGCTGTGAAATCTACCATGGGCACCACTCGGGCATAGTTCAACCGCGTCGGGCCGATGACCCCGACAACGCCGACCACCTGGCCCTGGCTCCCGCGGTAGGGCGCGGCGATGACCGAAGAACCCGACAATGCGAACATCCGGTTTTCCGATCCGATGAAGATCCGGCACCCCTGCCCTTCGCGCGCGCCTTCGAGCAAGCGGACAATTTCCTGTCGGTCCTCAAGCTCGCCCAACAGGCTGCGGACGCGTTCGAGGTCGGCGGCGGCGGTCGCATCGATCAGATTGGCCTGGCCGCGCACGATCAGCACCGGGCGGCGGTCATGGTCCTCGCTCCAGTCGGCGAGCCCCGAGGCGACGAGTTCGGCGGCGGCAAGGTCGAGCGCCTCGCGCCGCTCGCGGATTTCGGTGCGAAGGCGCAGCTCGGCTTCGCTTAAGGTGAGTCCGGTGAGGCGCGCGTTGATATAATTGGCGACCTCGGTCAGCGCGGCGGCACCCATTGTTCCGGGCAGTTCGAGCACGCGATTCTCGACGCTGCCGTCGATCCCGACCAGAACGGCGAGTGCGCGTCCGGGGCTGAGCGGGACAAAATTGAGCTGTTTCAACCGCAGTTCGCGCTTGGGCGCGACGATCACACCGGCGCAGGCCGACAGCCCCGACAGGGTTGCGGTAGCGGCGGCGAGCGCCTCCTCGATTGGCTGATCGCGGGTCATCTGCGCTTCGATCGCGGCGCGCTCGGCCGATCCGGGAAGCGAAGATTGCATGATCCCGTCGACGAACAGCCGCAGCCCGCTTTCGGTCGGGATTCGCCCGGCCGAAGTATGCGGGTGAGTCAGCAGGCCATACTCCTCCAGATCCTGCATCACCCCACGGATCGATGCCGAAGACAGGCTGAGGCTGCCCGAAAGCATCTTCGAGCCGACCGGCGCGCCGCGATCGAGATAGGCTTCGACCACGAGTCGAAAAATCTCGCGCATGCGGTCGCTGAGTTCGGTGATCGGGGGGGACATGGGGGTCATGTAGACGCAGCGCTCCCGTTCCTCAACGCCGCTTGTCCTCGCCATCCTTGCGACTGGCGAAGTGTGGCGCGGGAGGCTAGGGCACCCGCCAACCAGTTTTAGCGGAGAAAACCATGCGCCACAGCGGACGCGCCCCCGACCAGATGCGCGCATTGAGTTTCGAGCCGGGCTTCACCAAACATGCCGAAGGATCGTGCCTGGTCAGCTTTGGCGACACACGCGTGCTGGTGACCGCGAGCGTGGAGGAGAAGGTGCCGCCGTTCCTGCGCGGCAAGGGGCAAGGCTGGGTCACCGCCGAATATGGCATGCTCCCGCGCGCGACCCACACCAGAGGGCAGCGCGAGGCGGCGCGGGGCAAGCAATCGGGGCGAACGCAGGAGATTCAGCGGCTGATCGGGCGATCGTTGCGCGCGGTGGTCGATATGGGCGCATTGGGCGAACGGCAGATCCTGATCGATTGCGACGTCATCCAGGCCGACGGGGGAACGCGCACCGCGTCAATCTCAGGCGCGTGGGTGGCGTTGCGGCTGGCGGTCGACACGCTCAAGCTGGCGAAAGATCCGATCCGCACGCAGGTCGCCGCGGTGAGTTGCGGAATTCACGACGGAGCGCCGTTGCTCGACCTCGACTATATCGAGGACAGCTCGGCGGGTTCGGACGGTAATTTTGTCCTCACCGGCGACGGCGCGATCGTCGAGGCACAGATTTCGGCCGAGGGCGCGACCTTCGACGAGGAAGCTTTATTGCGGATGCTGCGGCTGGCGCGGATCGGCTGCGGCGCGATTTTCACGGCTCAATTGAAAGCGGTCGGGCGGTGAAAAGAATCGGGCCCAAGCTGGTCATCGCGACTCATAATCCGGGCAAGTTGCGCGAGATCGCGGCATTGCTCGCGCCGCTCGGGATCGAGTGCGTCGGTGCGGAAGAGATCGACCTTCCCGAGCCCGAGGAGACCGGCAACAGCTTTGTCGACAATGCCGAATTAAAGGCGCGGCAGGCGGCCGACCTGTCGGGCCTGCCTGCGCTGGCCGACGACAGCGGGCTCGCCGTCGATGCGCTGCACGGCAAACCCGGGATTTTCTCGGCGCGCTGGGCCGAGGATGAAGCGGGCAGCCGCGACTTCGGGCGAGCGATGGAACGCGTGTGGCGCGAGGTCGAGGCGGCGGGCCCCGATGCCGGCCATGACGCGCATTTCGCTTGCGCGCTGTCGCTGGCGTGGCCCGACGGGGCGATCGAGAGCTTCGCGGGGCGGGTCGACGGGACGCTCGTGTGGCCGCCGCGCGGGGAACACGGCTTTGGCTATGATCCGATGTTCGTGGCAGCGGGCTATGACCGGACCTTCGGCGAGATTGATCCGGACGAGAAGCATCGCATCAGCCACCGCGCGGATGCATTTCGCAAACTGGTGGCGGCGCTTTCGTGAACCTCGTCGCGCCCCACTTGGAGCGCGAGCAAAGCGATGATCTCGCGTTGTACGTGCACTGGCCGTTCTGCGTGTCGAAATGCCCTTATTGCGACTTCAACAGCCACGTCCGCGACAGCATCGACCAAGCAGTGTGGCGCGAGGCTCTGCTGGCCGACCTGGCGCATGAGGCGGCACTTCTGCCGCAGCGGCGGCTGACGTCGATCTTCTTTGGCGGGGGCACGCCGTCGTTGATGGACCCGGCGACCGTCGCGGCGGTGATCAGCGCCGCGCGCGGCTATTGGCCCGCCAGCGACGCGATCGAAATAACGCTCGAAGCCAATCCGTCATCGGTTGAGGCCGCCCGGTTTGCCGATCTTGCTGCGGCCGGGGTCAACCGCGTGTCGCTCGGGCTGCAGGCATTCGACGATGCGGCGCTGGCGTTTCTCGGGCGGGCGCATTCAGGCGCTGAGGGGCTGGCCGCGCTTGAGGTTGCACAGCGCCATTTCGGTCGGGTGAATTTCGACCTTATTTACGCGCTTCCGGGTCAGAGCGAGACCGTCTGGGCGGCCGATCTGGACCGGGCGATCGGGCTGGGAACCGGACATGTGTCGCTGTACCAATTGACGATCGAACCGGGGACCAAATTTGCCGCGCTGCATGCTGCGGGCAAGCTTCACCCGCTCGATCCCGACCGCTCGGCGACCTTGTTCGAACTGACGGCGGAGCGGACCGAAGCGGCTGCGCTACTCATGAGGGTAAGCTTGGGATCGGAAAGCTGCTCATCCCTTGCGCGGTCACAGAGGATGGAACACGTCTCTTAACCCAATATGGTTTTCTGATGGC
>JANPMU010000330.1:0-4127 GCA_031427095.1 Sphingomonas sp. | reverse complement strand
CATGCAGGACGCGCTTCAGACCCTCAAGGGCAAGCCCAAGGTCAAGCGCACGATGTGGTCGCGCCGCGCGCAGGAATATGAAGCCAAGATCAATTCGGGTGATCTGACCTCGATCGCCGAAGTGACCCGCGATCTGTTCCGTGCCGATGACCAGCCCGAGCAGAGCTATTCTGAACGGCAGATCTTCGAAGCCGCCTCGTCGCGCCTGGCGCGTGAGCTGGCGGCGATGGAGCAGGTCGACGAGCCGACCGCGTTGATCAAGATCCTCGAGATCCTGAACGCCGCGGCATCGATCCATAACCGGGCCAAGGAAGCGGCAGCCTCAGCCGCCGCAGCCGCCGCCGCCGCCGCCGCATAAGCGGATGGCACGGCCCTAAAGCCGAGCATTCCAGGGCGCGCCTCCTCACGGGGCGCGCCCTTTTTTGGGCTTTGCAATCATGATCCGTCTTGCTGATCGCTACCGTCGACAAGGCCGCGGGCAATTTGCGCTGTTCCTAACGGCTTCTTAACCATGTGCGGCGAGAGTGAGGCGATGCGTTTCCTCTTCCTCACCCTTGCCGCCGGTGCGCTGGCATCCGCTCCGGCCCAGGCGACCCAGCCGACGCGCAATTACAGCGTGCAATCGTTCGACCGGATCCGCCTCGACGGGCCCTACAAGGTCCGCCTTGTCACCGGAGTTGCCCCTTTCGCCCGCGCCAGCGGAGCCACCGCCGCGCTCGATAGTGTCGCGATCACGGTTCAGGGCCGCACCCTGATCATCAGCCGCAACCGCTCGACATGGGGCGGCTACCCCGGACAACCGGCCGGCGCCGTCGAAATCCAGGTCGGGACCCATGAACTGGGCACCGCCTGGCTCAATGGCGCGGGCAGCCTGACGATCGACCGGGTGCGCGGGCTGTCGTTCGACCTGTCGGTTCAGGGCGCGGGCGCGGCAAGCATCGCCCGGGTCGAGGTCGATCAGTTGAAAGTCGGACTGGCCGGCGCGGGCAGCGCGACGCTCGCCGGGCGCGCCCCCAAAATGACCGCATTGGTGCGCGGCGCCTCGCTGCTCGATGCCTCCGCGCTGATGGTCAAGGACGTGACCCTTGGCGCCGAGGGTCCGGCGATCGTCAAGCTCAACGCTGTGTCGAGCGCGAACATCCAAATCGCCGGGACTGCCTCGGTTGAAATAATCGGAAACCCCGCCTGCACCATCAAGGCGACCGGATCGGCCACCGTGTCAGGGTGCCGCTAAAGTTTGTTTCCGCTTCGCCGGAGCGGCACCGTCTCACTGAAACACACGTTAGACCAGCGCCAGCGACAGCAGCTTGGTATATAATCGCGGCGGCAATTCACTCATCCCGCTAGAGTCGCCTTCGCCCTTCGGCGCGTCGTCCTCGTCGAGGTAGCGCCAGCCCTGGTGGGCACGCTTGGGGCTGGGCGGGATCAGCACCAGCACACCCGACACGATGATGTCGATCCGCCCGTCCTTGCGGTCGTCGAACCGCAATATTTCCTGCCGAGCGACCAGCCGGTGCTTGACGATCCAGTGAATCGACCCGCCGATCAATTCGTCCATCCGCTTGGGCCGCATCCGCGTAACCACCCGCACTTCGCCATCATGGGTCCGCGATGCAACGCGCTTTTCGAGCGCGTCGATCGTCCGGCAACCGACGGCGACCTTGGTCAGGTGAAGGGGCGGCATAAACACTAGAGATGGCGCGCCTGACGCGGCGGTTCAACCGCCTGACGCGAGTCCCGACAAAGAGGCGAGACCGAGAAAGCTGAAAAATCCCATCACGTCGGTGGCCATCGTCACGAACACCGCCGATGACACCGCCGGATCGACCTTCAGCCGCTCGAGCGTGACCGGAACGAGAATGCCGGCAAGCCCGGCGATCAGATTGTTGATGACCATCGCGGAGCCCATCACCAGCCCGAGCAGCGGATTGCCGAACAGCAGGCCGACGCCGCTCCCGATCAGCAGCCCGAGCACGGCGCCATTGGCCAGCGCGATGCGGAATTCGCGAAAGATCATGCGCGCGGTGTTGGAACTGGTCAGCTGGTTGGTGGCCAGCGCCCGAACGACCACCGCCAACGTCTGCGTTCCGGCATTGCCGCCCATTCCCGAAATGATCGGCATCAGCACCGCAAGTAGCGCGAACCGCGAGATCTCACTTTGGAACACGCCGACCACGCTCGACGCGATGACCGCGGTGCCAAGATTGACCACCAGCCATGTGAGGCGGGTCCGGACCGTCAGGATGATCGGCTGGTTGATGTCGCCCTCGCCGGCGCCGGACAGCAGCAAAATATCCTCGCCCGCTTCCTCCTGGACGATGTGGACGACGTCATCGACCGTGATCATTCCCACCAGCCGCCCCGAACCGTCGACCACGGCCGCCGAGATCAAGGCGTATTTCTGAAACTTGAGCGCCACTTCTTCCTGGTCGAGATCGACCGGGATCAACGTCTGTTCGTCCATCATGATGTCCGCGACCAAAGCCGATCGCGGCGAGCGCAGGATCACCGACAGCTTGCACGTGCCGATCGGGTGATGGTCGGGGGAGACCACGAACACTTCCCAGAAATCGGTCGCCAATTCCTCCGATGAGCGGAGGTAATCGATGACCTCGCCGACCTTCCAATGCTGGGGCACCGCGATCAGGTCGCGCTGCATCAACCGCCCGGCCGATTCCTAGGGGTAAGTCAGCGCTTCCTCGATCGCCGCGCGATCGTCGGGCTCCATCGCGCGAAGCACCGCGCGCTGCTCGTGCTCCTCGAGATCCTCGAGCATCGCGACCGCATCGTCGGTGTCGAGTTGACCGACGAGGTCGGCGACCTGCTGCGGCAAAAGCCCGTCGAGCAGCCGCTCGCGGACATGCTCGTTCATCTCCGCCAGCACATCGGCGTCGACCATCCCGGCCAGCGCCGCGACCAGCCCTTCGCGCTCGTCGGCGGCGGCGAGTTCGATCAGATCGGCGATGTCGGCCGGGTGAAGCGGCTCGACCAGCGCGCGCGCGGTCTCGTCGTCGCCATCGGCCGCTGCATCGAGCACGTCGCGGACGAAGTCGGGCCGCAGCCGGTCTTCCTTGTCCATCGCCTTGCGCGAATCGAGGCCGGTGCGGACCTGGGGATCGGCGGCGGCGATGTCTTCGCTCTCGCTCATTGTTCGTCCCCCATTTGTCGGTTCGCCCGCCTGTGCGCCCTCCTATTGGCGTGTCCGCTCTGGCGCAAGCGAACCCGCGTCCCTACATCGCGCGCTCCATTTTCCATGACACGGAGCGACTCGACGATGGCCGATGCCAACACCCTGACCCTTTCCCTCTCCAGCGGCGGCGATGTCGTCATCAAGCTGCGTTCCGATCTCGCGCCGGGGCATGTCGAGCGGCTCACAACCCTGGCCAACGAAGGTTTTTACGACAATGTCGCGTTTCACCGCGTGATTCCCGGCTTCATGGCCCAGGGCGGCGACCCGACCGGGACCGGCACCAGCGGATCCAAGCTGCCCGACCTCAAGGCCGAGTTCAGCGCCGAGCCGCATGTCCGCGGCACCTGCTCGATGGCGCGGACGTCGGCCCCGAACAGCGCGAACAGCCAATTCTTCATCTGCTTTGGCGACGCCGGCTTCCTCGACCGCCAATACACCGTATGGGGTGAGGTCGAGAGCGGGATGGAGCATGTCGACGCGTTGCCCGTCGGTGAGCCACCGCGCGATCCGGGCAAGATCATCAAGGCGAGCATTGGCTGAGCACATCGACCCCCGTGCCCGGCGCGGTTGCGCTGATCACCGGCGCGTCGGCCGGGCAAAGGGTTAAATTCGCCCGCCAGCTTGCGATTGACCTCGGTGAGGCTGGCGCAGCGAGCGCTTTCTTCCCCGCAGCGTATTCCGCCGTATCGCTCAAGCTGTAGCTTGAGACGGCCGAATGTTGTCGATGCGGCTCAACAGCCCCGCATAACGCGGATGATCGCGGATCGGGTCGAGGTCTCCGTCAACTTTGAGCCACGCTTTCTGATCCCAACCGGCGTGATCGATCCACACTTCAAGCACGTCGAATGCCCGATCGAGTTCGCCGATCTGGACATAGGTGCAGGCGGCATTGTAGCGGGCGGTGTTGTCATCGGGATCAATCGCGAGGGCATGCTCG
>JANPMU010000329.1:0-1711 GCA_031427095.1 Sphingomonas sp. | reverse complement strand
CGTTTTGCCAAGCCGCTCGACGAGCAATTGATCCGCAAACTGCTCACCAGCCACGAAGTCGCGGTGACGATCGAGGAAGCCTCGGTCGGCGGGTTCGGCGCGCATGTGCTGACGCTGGCGAGCGACGAGGGGCTGACCGACGCCGGGCTGAAGATCCGCACGATGCGACTGCCGGACAGGTTCCAGGATCAGGAAAATCCGGCCAGGCAATATGACGACGCGGGCCTCAACGCACCGCACATCGTCGAGACGGTGCTGAAAGCCCTGCGCCGCAACGACCTTGGCGTCGGCGCCGATGCCGGAGCGATCGCCTGAGCTGGATTGAGTGGATCCTGTTCGGGCTAATGGGCCTGCTCGTGCTGTTCTTCGCGACCATGCCGATGGCGCGGCGGCACCATTATCGACTGGCGAGCAAGCGGCGGCGGATCGACGCCGCCGGGTTCGAGCGAGCGATGGCGGCGGTCGGGGTGACCGCGACCACCTCGCGGTTCCTGTGGCGCGATCTTGGCGCTTTCTATCACGCTCCGCTGAAGCCGATGCCCGACGACCGGCTCGAAAGCCTAATCTGGATCGACCGGCCAGAGGTCGAGGCGATCGTCCTGCGCTTCTGGGCGGCGATGCGCGGGCATGACCTGCGGCCGGTATCGGTGCCGCTCGGCCCCGACCCGAGCGTCGCCGAACTTGGCCGCCATTGCGACCTGATGGCCGGCTGGGCGCTGAGGGGAACAGCATGAAACGCTGGGGACGATATACGCTCGTCGCGCTGGCGGGGCTGCTCATCATTCTCAGCTTCCTGCCGCTGTGGCAGACCGATCGCTGGTGGGTGCGGCAGTGGGATTATCCGCGCATCCAGGTGGCTGGGTTGCTGCCGATCGTCGGCGCCGCGCTGTTCGTGGTGGCGCTCAGACGGTCGCGTGGGTTTTGGCTATTGATTGCGGGAATGGTCGCGGCGCTTGGCTGGCAAATCAGCCATTTCCTCGCTTATTTGCCATTCAGTGCCCAGCAGATGGCGAGCGCGGAAAATTGCCCGGCGGGGCGGCAGATATCGCTGCTCAACGCCAATGTGCTGCTAACCAACACCGATTATCCGCGGCTGCTGCGGCTGATCGATCAGCGCAACCCCGATGTCGTGCTGCTGCTTGAACCAGGCGCGCAATGGGTCAAGGCGGTGGCGCCGCTTGGCCCGCGCTATCCCTATCGATTGTCCGAGCCGGTGCCCAACACCTATGGCATGATGCTGATGTCGCGTTTGCCGATGGAAGGGGGCATCCGCCATTTGCTGCAGGCGGGGGTGCCTTCGGCCAAGGTTCGGCTGACGCTCACCGGGGGTCAGGAGGTGCTGCTTCACGCGCTTCACCCCGAGCCGCCGTGGCCGGGCGATGACAGCGGCGAGCGCGATGCCGAGCTGGTCGCGACCGGGCGCGAGGTGCGCAATGACGGCCGCGCCACGATCGTGGTCGGGGATTTGAACGATGTCGCCTGGTCGCGCACCTCGCGGCTGTTCAAGAAAGTCGCGGGGATGGGCGATCCGCGCGTCGGACGCGGCTTCTATCCGACCTTCACCGCCCAATATCCGCTGCTCCGCTGGCCGCTCGACCATCTGTTCGCGTCGCCCCATTTCGAGGTGATGGAACTGGACGTTCTGCCCGAAATCGGGTCGGATCATTTCCCGATCTTCTTCCGGCTGTGCCTGACCGACCGGGCGGGCGAG
>JANPMU010000328.1:0-2278 GCA_031427095.1 Sphingomonas sp. | reverse complement strand
GGCCAGGCCGAGCTCGATCCGTCGGCGCCGCTCGACCCGATGTCCGACCTGGGCGTCGACTGGCCCGACATGGACGCCGTGGATGCGCCGCTGCCGGCCTCGCCGACCAGCGCAGCAGCGGTTACCGGGACGACCGGGTCAGAGGCGCGACAGGTCGACGATTCGGTTGCCGCGCTGCGCTATGGCGTGACCCTGGCCGGGCTCGATCCGGTGGCGCATGCCGAACTGGTCAAGCGGTTCGCCAAGCAATCCGCGCTGGAAGACGGGGTCAAGAAACCCGCCAACGCCGCGCAGATCGACCGGCGCGCGCGGGGCGATGCCGAATTGCTCGGCGAGTTGCTGCGCGCCGAAGGCTTTTATGACGCGCGGGTCGAGCCGCGGATCGAGCTCGTCAATGATGGCGTGTCGGTGGTCCTCGATGCGCTGCCCGGCGCGCAATACCGATTTACGTCGGTCGAACTGCCCGGGCTCGAGGCGGCGGGCGAGGATGCGGCGAAGCTGCGCGAGACATTCGCGGTCAAGGCAGGGGACGAGGTGGTTGCGGCCGACGTCATCGCCGCCGGGATCGCGCTGCAGGTGGCGCTGGGCGAGCAGGGGTTCGCGTTGGCGACGATCGGCGAACAGGACATCCTGATCGATCATGAAACCCAAATGGCGCATCTGGTGCTGCCGGTCGATCCGGGGCCGGTGGCGCGGTTCGGGGCGATCCGGGTGACCGGGAACCCGCCGTTCGATTCGCGCCATGTCGGCCGGATCGCGCGGTTTGAAAGTGGCGACCGGTTCAAGCAGTCGCAAGTCGATGATCTGCGCCACGCACTGGTCGCGACCGGGCTGGTGTCGTCGGTCGAGGTCCGGGTCAGCCCTGCGGCCGGCGGGCAAACGGTCGACCTCGACGTCCGTCTCGAGCCCGCGCCGATGCGCACCATCGCGGGCGAGCTGGGGTATGGCACCGGCGAAGGATTTCGCGCCGAAGCGAGTTGGCAGCATCGCAATTTTTTCAATCCTGAGGGCGCGCTGACCGTGCGCGGAGTGGCGGGGACGCAGGAGCAATTGGTCGCGGTGTCGTTGCGGCGCAATAATTTCCGCGCGCGCGACCAGGTCGCGAACCTTCAGGCGTCGGCGAGCAACGTCAACCGCAAGGCCTATGCGGCGAAAACCGTGCTGCTGTCGGCCGGGATCGAGCGACAGAGCAATTTCATCTGGCACAAGACATGGACCTGGAGCCTTGGCGGCGAGCTGGCCTTTTCGGACGAGCGCGACACCATTGTCACGACCGGAGTAGCGCGGCGGCGGCAATTCTTCATCGCCGCGCTCCCGGCAAGCCTCGGCTATGATGGCAGCGACGATCTGCTCGACCCGACGACGGGCTTTCGGCTGAGCGGTCGGATCAGTCCCGAACTGTCGGTGCAGGGCCGTGCGTTCGGCTATGGCCGCGCGCAGATTGATGCGAGCCTCTATCAGCCGCTGTCGAAGCGAGTGATCGCCGCAGGGCGAATCCGGCTGGGCACGATCATCGGCGCAAGCCGCGAGTCGATCGCCCCGTCGCGGCGCTTTTATTCGGGCGGCGGCGGGTCGGTGCGCGGTTATGGCTATCAGCGATTGGGGCCGCGCGATGTCGACGGCAATCCGATCGGCGGACGCAGCCTGGCCGAATTCGGACTGGAAGCGCGGATCCGAATTGGCGCGTTCGGGATCGTCCCGTTTCTCGACGGGGGGACGCTGTCGACCAAATCGCTCACCGACATCAAGGGCTGGCGGTTGGGCGCGGGCATCGGCGCACGATATTATTCGAGCTTCGGGCCGATCCGGATCGACGTCGGCACCCCGCTCAACCGGCAGCGCGGTGACAGCCGGGTCGCGGTCACCGTCTCGCTTGGTCAGGCCTTCTGATGAGCGACGAGGCGGTGATCGCGGTCGAAGGAGCGCCGCCGCTGCGGGTCCGCCTGCGCCGCAACTGGGCGCGGCGGCTGGCCTTTGAATTGCTGGCGCTGATCGCGGCGCTGATGTTGCTGGCAGCGGTGGCGCTGGTGCTGATCGACACCGCGCCGGGCCACCGCTTCCTGGTCGATCGGATCGGCCAATTGGAGACCGCGTCGGGGCTCAAGATCCGGATCGGGCGGATCGACGGGTCGATCTTTGGTGAAGCGCGATTAAAGTCGGTCGCGGTATCGGACGGGCAGGGCGTTTTCCTGACCTCGCCCGAGATCCTGCTCGACTGGTCGCCGGGCGCGTGGCTGTATAATTCGCTGCACATCGACCGGATCGAGGCGCGGCGGGT
>JANPMU010000327.1:0-1953 GCA_031427095.1 Sphingomonas sp. | reverse complement strand
CCATCGGCAAACTAACCCGCCATCTAGCCACCCACGGTGCCAGCGTGCTGCTGCCATGGCAGATAGGGACCGAACTGTCTCACGACGTTCTGAACCCAGCTCGCGTACCACTTTAAATGGCGAACAGCGAGGCGATCCGCCTCAACCCGCAATATGCAGAGGCGTTCTACAATCGCGGCAACGCAAAGAAGCTGATTGGCGAGACGGCGGAAGGCGAAGCCGACATTGCGCGGGCGCGCGTGCTCGACCCGAACGTCGGCAAGTAAGGAGAATGACAGCTAGGCCGCAGGGTCGAGCCGCAGTAACCTCCCCGCGTCCTCGAGCAGATAGATTTCGCCCTCGGGCCCCTGGTCAACGGCGCGAAGGCATTGCTCGCGTGCCGCAGCTTAGGTTTTCTTCCGCAATGAACTTTTGCCTGTCGCGCGCGCTGGGTGCACAGACAGAATCGCGGCGCGTTCGCCGATCCGAAAGGCCGTGCCCGAGTGAATCCCGTTGCTTTGCTCTCTCTCGCCACCGCCGTCCCGCCGTTCGCGGTCACCCAAAACGAGGCCAAGCGGCTCGGGCGTGAGCTGTTCGCCGGGCGCAAGGCGTTGTTCGACCGCCTTTCGGGCGTGTTCGACAATGCCGGAATCGATCAGCGCAATATTGTCGCCCCGCTCGACTGGTACGGCCACAATCATGGTTGGGCCGAACGCAACCGCGTCTATCTCGACGCCGCCGACGCCTTGTTCCTCGACGCCGCGCGCACGGCGATCGCGCGCGCCGGGCTCGATCCGTCGGACGTCGATGGAATCGTCACCGCCTCGACCACCGGAATCGCCACCCCCAGCCTCGATGCGCGGGGCGCCGCCGCACTCGGGCTGCGTCCCGACGTCCGCAGGATCCCCATGTTCGGATTGGGTTGTGCTGGCGGCGTTTCCGGTCTCGCCACCGCCGCCCGCCTCGCCGCCGCCGAACCCGGTACCCGCTGGCTGTTCGTCACCGTCGAAACCTGTTCGATCTCGATCCGCCTCGACACCGACGACCCGGCAGCAATTGTCGCCACCGCCTTGTTCGGTGACGGTGCCGCCGCAGCGATGCTGTGCGCGGGCGGTCCGGCCGGCTTCGCCACCGTCGAATCCGCCGGCGAGCATCTGTGGCCCGACAGCCTCGGCATCATGGGCTGGCGGGTCGAGGATCCCGGCCTCGCGGTCATCTTTGACCGGTCGATCCCGCCCTTTCTTGCCGCCAACCTCGCGCCGGCCATCGACTCGATTCTCGCGGGAATGGGCCTTCAGCGCGGCGCCATCGACCGTCTCTGCTCGCACCCCGGCGGCGCGAAGGTGATCGACGCGATCGAGGCCTCGCTCGATATTCCGCCGCTCGATCTCGAACGCCAGATGCTCCGCGAACATGGCAATATGAGCGCGCCGACGGTGTTTTTCGTGCTCGAAGCGCTCGTCGCGCGCGGTCTTCCGCATCGCACCTTGATGACCGCATTGGGCCCCGGCTTCACCTTGTCGGCTGTGTCGCTGGTCCGATGATCTGGCCCGCCATCGCGATCCTCGGGTTCGTCACGCTGCAACGCCTCGCCGAACTCCCTTTCGCTCGGCGCAATACGGTCAAGCTCTTGAAAAATGGCGCTTTCGAAGTCGGCGCGAATCATTATCCGTTAATCGTTGCGCTCCACGCCGCATGGCTTGCGACCCTCTGGACTACCGCTCCGTGGAAGCCGGTGCACTATCCGGTCCTGATCCTCTTCGGCCTCCTCCAGCTGCTGCGCATCTGGACCCTGCGCACCCTGGGCGAACGCTGGACCACCCGCATCATCATTGTCCCCGGCGAGCAGCTCGTCGCGCGCGGTCCCTACCGCTTTGTCGATCATCCCAATTACCTCGTCGTCATCGGCGAGATCGCGGTGCTGCCCCTGGTGTTCGGATTGCTCGAAGTCGCTTTGCTGTTCACCATCCTCAA
>JANPMU010000326.1:0-3218 GCA_031427095.1 Sphingomonas sp. | reverse complement strand
TAGACTTTCGCTTCAGCGAGCGCGGCGAGGCTCATCGCGGTGACGAACTGCTCGCCACTTTTGGTCAGCACCGGGGTCACCGAATGGCCCGCTTTCCTGAGCAGCCGCACCAGCTCGCATGATTTATACGCCGCGATCCCGCCGCCGACGATGAGGAGAATGCGCTTCATGGCGCGGACCTAGTCTGCAACCGCGCTCCGAGTCGAGGGCGCGGAAGGTCACGAAAGTCGTGGTACGACCCTGCGACCTTTCGAGTTTGGGGATCGGCCGGGACGCGAAGCAAGGATGAGGCGGACCGGAGCGAGGCCATCGGACGAGCGTGGCAGACCAATCCCTACATTGGAAGGCTAATATAGCAAAGCGGTCGCGAGCGCCCCGACGGCAGCGGCGAGCACGGCGACGACTCCATAGCGCCACCACTGACTCGTCTCGGCGACCGAAACATCATCGAGCGGCGGCGGGGGCGGGGCGGCGCCGGGCGGCGGGTAAGCCGCGTCGATCCGGCGGATGAGGTCGGGGATGAGCTTGAACGCGCGGACCGTGTCGATGATCTTGTCGGCGTAATAGGCTTCGGGACCGAGTTCGGAGCGCAGCCATTCCTTGAGGAACGGCTCGGCGGTGTGCCACATGTTGATGTCGGGATCCAAAGCGGTGGCGACGCCTTCCTCCATCATCATCGTTTTTTGCAGCAGCAGCAGATGCGGCTGGGTCGGCATGTCGAAGTCGCGCGTAATCGCGAACAGGCTTTCGAGCATCCGCCCAACCGAGATCTGCTTGACCGGCAGCCCGCGGATCGGCTCGCCGACGGCGCGCAGCGCGGTCGCGAATTCTGCGACATTATGGTGCGAGTGGACATATTGCGCCTCGAAATGAATCTCGGCGACGCGCTGATAATTGCCGGTGATCAGCCCGTAAAGAATTTCGGCGAGCCACATCCGCGCGCGGCGGTCGATCCGGCCCATGATCCCGAAATCGACCGCGGCGACCCGCCCGTCGGCAAGCGCGAACAAATTGCCCTGGTGAAGGTCGGCGTGGAAGAAGCCGTCGACCACCGCCTGGCGCAAGAAAGCGCGGACGAGGATCGCGGCGAGCGCTTTCGGGTCATGGCCGGCGGCGATCAGCGCGTCACGGTCGGACAGCTTGATCCCGTCGAGCCATTCGAGCGTGAGGACGCGGCGCGCGGTGCGAGTCCAGTCGATCTCGGGAATATGAAAGCCGGGTTCGGCGACCATATTGTCGCGCAATTCGGAGGCCGACGCGGCCTCGCGCTGGAGGTCGAGCTCGCGCCGCGTCCATTGCTTGAAATGGGCGACGACGAGGCGCGGGCGGAGCCGTTCGAACTCCCCGCCGGCGCGCTCGATGTGGCGCGCCGCCCATTCATAGGTTTCGAGCGCCCGGGCGAACTCGTCCTCGATGCCGGGGCGGAGGACTTTGACCGCGACCTCGCGGCCTTCGATGGTGACCGCGCGGTGGACCTGCGCGATCGACGCCGCGCCGACCGGGATTTCGTCGAATCGGCTGTACAGGCTGTCGAGCGGGGCTTCGAGCGCGGACTCGATCGCCGCCTTGATCGCGGGGAAAGGGGCGGGGGGGAGCGAGTCCTGCAATTGGAGCAAATTGGTCGCGGCGGCGTCTCCGACAAGGTCGGGACGAGTGGCGAGGGCCTGGCCCAATTTGATCGCGGCGGGGCCGATGGCCTGCAGCGCTGCAGCGTAATCGGGGTTGGCGGGCATGGTCGCGCCGAACCGGGCGACGCGGGCCAGACGGCGGACGAACGGCGGGGTCAGCGGGTCGCGCTCGATCCCGCCCAGCGCGCCGTGGCGGGCAAGCGTGCGCCCCCATTTGAACAGCCGCCAGACATGGGTCGCGGCGGTGGTCAAATGCGCCAGCCGCCATGAATTGCGACGAGCCCGCCGAGGATCGGTTCGACGCTGGTATTGGCGAAGCCGGCGTCGGCGATCATCGCGCGGAATGGCTCCATCCGCGGGAAGCGGCGGATCGATTCGACGAGATAGCGATAGCTTGCTTCATCGTCGGCGACATATTTGCCGATGCGCGGGATCAAAGTGTCGGAGAAACGGTCGTACAGCTCGCCGAAGCCGGGCCATTCGCTGGTCGAGAATTCGAGGCAGTAAAAGCGCCCGCCGCGCTTCAACACACGGTGCGCTTCGCGCAAAGCGGCGGGAATGTCGGTGACGTTCCTGATCCCGAACGCGATGGTGTAGGCGTCGAAGCCGGCGTCGGCGAAGCTCAGGGTTTCGGCATTTTCCCGCTGCCAGACCAGGCCGTCGATGGTGCGCTTGGTCGCGCGCTCGATGCCGACCGCAAGCATGTCGGGGTTGATGTCGGCGACCGTCACCCGGGCGCCGCGCCTGGCCATGCGGAAGGCGATGTCGCCGGTGCCGCCGGCCATATCGAGAATCGTCTCGCCGGACCGCGGTTTGACCTTGGCGACGAAGCGGTCCTTCCATAAGCGGTGGGCGCCGCCCGACATCAGATCATTCATCAGATCATAGCGGCGCGCCACCGACGAAAAGACCCCGCCGACGCGCGCGGTCTTTTCTTCCGGGGTGACACGCTCCTCGCCGAAATTCACTTGGGTCATGGGCGCGCGCTCTAGCAGGGGTTGGCGCAGCTTTGCACGCGCCTTATCGCGGGCGGCGATGCCTGAACTTCCCGAAGTCGAGACCAGCGTTCGCGGGCTGGAACGCGTGCTGCTGGCGCGCAAGCTGGTGCGGGTCGAGCCGCGCCGCGCCGACCTTCGCCGGGCGATTCCGGTCGATCTGCGCCAGCGGCTGACGGGTGCGCGGGTGACGCGGCTCGGGCGGCGCGCCAAATATGGGCTGATCGAGACCGACCGGGGCGATAGTCTGATCTTTCACCTCGGCATGTCGGGGCGGTGGCGGATCAACCCGGCCGAGATCGGCAACCATGATCATCTGCTGATCGAGACCGACGATGGAACGCTGCTCAGCCTCAACGATCCACGGCGGTTCGGGTCGCTCGACCTGATGCCGACGGGGACGGTTGATCAATGGCCGCCGTTCAAGGCGCTTGGACCCGAGCCGCTGGGCGGGGCGCTCAGCGGGGCCTGGTTCAAGGCGGTCTTCAACGGCCGCAGTGCGGCGGTCAAACTGCTTTTGCTCGACCAGAGAATCGTCGCGGGGCTTGGCAATATCTATGTCTGCGAGGCGCTGTTTCGCGCGCGCATCAGCCCG
>JANPMU010000325.1:0-7066 GCA_031427095.1 Sphingomonas sp. | reverse complement strand
CGCGACCCGCCGGGCACTCGATCGCTCGGGCCGCGCGCTCGCTGATCTCGACCTGTATGAAGTCAATGAAGCGTTCGCGCCCATCCCGCTCGCCTGGCTGCGCGAAATCGGCGCCGACCCGGCCCGGCTCAACGTCAATGGCGGGGCGATCGCGCTTGGCCATCCGCTGGGCGCGTCGGGCACGAAGCTCATGGCAACCCTGGTCCACGCACTTCGCGCAAAGGGCGGCCGATACGGGCTTCAGACGATGTGCGAAGGCGGCGGGATCGCCAACGTGACCATCATCGAGTCCATGACCTGATCCCACCTGCGGTATTCATTGCCCTATTTGCCGCGCAGGGCGCGGCCGCGCCCGCGTATCGGCCAGCCGACCAGGACGTTATCGTCGTCACCGGACGTGGCCTCACCGCCACCCCGGCCGCCGCCGCCTATGGCAGCGTGACAGTCCGCCGCGAGCGTCTCGTATCGACCGCTTCCGGCCGACTCGAGGATGCGCTTGCCGACGTCGCCGGACTCCAGTCCTTTCGCCGTTCCGACAGCCGCTCCGCCAATCCCTCGGCGCAGGGCCTGACGCTCCGGGCGCTCGGTGGGAATGCGACCAGCCGGACGCTGGTCCTGATCGATGCCATTCCGGTCGCTGACCCGTTCTTCGGATATATTCCGCTCTCCTCGCTTTCGCCGGAACGCCTGTCATCGGTCACCGTCACGCGCGGTGCGGGCTCGGGCGCATTTGGTTCGGGTGGGGTCGCCGGAACGATCGAACTCAGCAGCGCCGCAGCAAGCGAGCGGGCGCTGTTCAACGCCCACTTTGCTGCCGACAGCCTCAATGCCACCGAATTTGCGCTGGGCGCCGCACCGCAATGGTCAAGCGGATTCCTGACGCTCGATGCCCGCTGGGATCGTGGAACGGGCTATTGGACCACGCCGGACGACCAGCGCGTAGCCGCCAGCGTGCCTGCCGCTTACAACGCCCGCTCGGTCACCGCGCGGTTGGTCACCAGGATCGGACCAGCCAGCGAATTGCAACTGCGTGGGCTGCTTTCCCGCGACGAGCGCACGCTGCGCTTCCGCGGCGCGGACTCGCTCAGCGAAGGCGCCGATGCCAGCGCGCGCTTTATCCATCGCGGCGCCTGGCAAATCGACGCGCTCGCCTATCTCCAGCGGCGCAACTTCGCCAACCGCGTCATCAGTGCGACCAGTTTCCGCCCGACACTCGATCAGCGCCGCACGCCCTCGACCGGGATTGGCGCGAAGCTCGAACTTCGACCGCCGGCGATCGGCGATCTACAACTCCGCCTTGGCAGCGACTTGCGCATCGCCGACGGCGAGGCCGAGGAAGATGTGCTCAGCCGATTCACCGGCGCGGTGACCGCGACGCGCATCGCGGGCGGCACGACCCGCGACATTGGCCTGTTCGCCGATGCCGATGCGAACCTCGGCAAGCTGCTGCTGACCGCCGGAGCGCGCGCCGACCGCTCGACCATAACCAACGGACGCTTCCGCAGCGGCACGACCGACACCCGTTTCGCCGATCGCGCGAGCTGGTCGGTCACCGGTCGCGGCGGAGCCTTGCTTGACCTGGGCCGGGGATCGCTGCGCGCGACCGCGTACAGCGGCTTGCGCTTGCCAACGCTCAACGAGCTATACCGCTCGTTCGTCGTGTTCCCGGTGACGACCCAGGCCAATGCTGCGCTTCGCCTCGAAACCGTACGCGGGGCCGAAGTCGGGGCGAGCTTCGACGCCATCGCAAATGTCCACTTTGCCGCAACCCTGTTCCGCAATGTCTTGCGCCACGCCATCGCCAACGTCACGATCGCCCCCAATCTGCGCCGTCGCGACAATGTCGATGCCATCGTTTCGAGCGGTGTCGAGCTCGAAACGACCGCGCGACATCACGGTTTCGACCTTGCGACGTCCTTCGCGTGGAATGACGCCCGGGTTCGCCAGTCCGGCAGCAGTCTCGATCGCAAGCGTCCGGCCCAAACGCCGCGAGCGGCGGCGAGCGCGACCCTTGGCTGGTCCGATGACACAACCCGCGTCGCGGCGACGCTGCGCCATGTCGGCAAGCAGTTTGAGGACGACCTCAACGTGGATCGTCTGCCCCCCGCGACAACCGTGGATTTCGTCGCGCGTCATGCGATTTCGCGGGCGGTGACGATCGGGCTGAGAGCGGAGAATCTGTTCGATGCGAAGGTCGTCACGCGTAACCAGTCGGGATCGCAGGACCTCGGCACGCCACGGACCTTGTGGCTGACGCTCGACCTCGCGAGCGGGACAGTGCGACGGTTTCCCAAATAGGGGTCAGATGACAATTGCGGCTGCACCGGAACTTGCACGCCCGAGCAACTGGCGAGGGGGCGGATCGCAATCCTACATGCCGCAGCGCGCCTCGCGAGCGACGAAGTGGATGTCCGCGAAGGCAGCGTACGCCTTGCTGGCGGTGTTGTCGGTGTCCGATGCGATCGCAAGCTGGATCGGCGTGCCCGGCACGTTGTTGAACGCCCGCGCAAAATCGGCCGCGACATCGGCGCGTTCGCTTTGCCAGCGGCCAGCGCTTGCGGTCCCGGTTTCGGCGACAATCAGCTGTGCCCGGTCGGTGTAGGGGCTCTTGCGATGGGTGCCGACCGGATTGCGATTGTCCCAGACATAGTTGAGCGCCGCGTCGGGAACGACAGTCCCAAAAAGCCGTCGCGCGATGCCGAGCTTGAATTTGGTCCCCGCACCCATCGCGCGATCGGGAATGTCGAACGCGACGTACAGACGCGCGGCATAATCGTCGCCGCTTTTTCTGGTCATGTCGGCGCTTGCGACTGGCGCATCGACCCGCCAGCGCCAACACAGGATCGGGGTGGCCGAAAGGTCGATCGTGATCGGACGGGCGAACAGCGCCATGCTGCTGTCGGCCCGCGCTTCCACGGCGACAACCCCATCCACGGTCGCGACCCGGTACGCGGTCGGCCTGGTCTTCTTGTTGATCTGGACCACTCGCCACGGCGCGGGCGGCGCGCCGGCAATCGTAAACTTGCCCACCCAAGACGGACCGTTCGCTGCGACTGCGGCGGAAGTCCCCAGACATGCCACCGTTGCAGCGATCAGGAACCATGTCTTCATTCGGCGCACGGCCTTTGTCGGATCAGCATATTTATCGCCTTCGCAATGGTTCGCGCCCTCGCCTTGTTCAATGCTGCGCGAAGACCCGCCTTCTGCCGTCGCGGGTGAACAGGATGGTCTGGTAAGCGACGTGCCTCCCGTCCGCCTCCATCCCGGGTGAGCCCGCGACCATTCCGGGGACCGCCAGTCCGGCCGCATCGGGTTTCTCGCGGAGCAGGCGCGCGATGTCGGCGGCGGGGACATGACCTTCGAGAGCATATTTGCCAACCTGCGCAGTATGGCACGAGCGCAGATCGTCGGGCACGCCGAGGCGCCGAGCGATCGGGGTCATGTCGTCGGCATTGGTGACAGTGACCTGATGGCCGACCTTGCGCAGATATTCGACCCACGCAGCGCAGCATCCGCAACTGGCCGCCTTGACGACGTGGATTGCCGCAGCGGCGACCGGGGTCGTAGCGGCGAGCAAAGCAAGCGGTGCGGCGATGGCGAGGAGAATCTTGCGGGGCATGTCAGTCTCCATGAGCATGGACGGGGGCTGGCGCGGCAAGGTCGCGCCGCGCCAGCAGGATAATCTGGACCCCGCCGGAGATGGCGAGCAGGGCCATGACGAAAGCGACGATGAGGTCGGGCAATGCGGTGCCGGTTCCGAACACGCCGAGCGCTGCGGCGACCACCGCGATATTGCCGATGGCATCGTTGCGTGAGCAGATCCACACCGAACGCATGTTGGCATCGCCATCGCGGAAGCGATAAAGCATCAGCGCGACCGCGGTGTTGACGACCAAAGCGAGCACACCGATCACCCCCATCGCCACAGGATCGGGCGAGGTGCCGTTGACCAGCGCGAACACCGCCGAGGCCAGCACCCAGCCGCCGAGCAGTGTCAGCGTCGCACCCTTGAGCAACGTCGCGCGGGCGCGCCATGCCAGTGCCATCCCGGCGACACCGAGACTGATCGCATAATTGGCGCTGTCGCCGAGGAAATCGAGCGCGTCGGCCTGGAGCGACCGCGACTGCGCCTCGAACCCCATAATCCATTCGAGACCGAACATCGCCAGATTGGCGACAAGCGCGATCCACAACGCACGCCGCCAGCGCGGGTCGGCGCTTGGCGGAGGCGGGGCGCAACAGCTTGTGGTCACTTGAGACAGCCTTAATGAATCGCGTTCAGCTTCTGCATAGGCGATTTTAATCCAACGCAACATGAACCACAACGATGAGGGCATAGGTAAGGCAGCACTTGCAGCGACTTGCAATGCTCGCCGCTATCCAGGCAAGCCCTTGATGTATCTTTTTGGTTTTCAGAACGCCGCAGCCTTTGTGCCCGCTCACTCATTCAACCGAGGTCCGGAGTGCGCTGCATTGCGGAGAGCGGATATTTTTACCAGTCCCTCAATCCCACCAGACTGGCCACCGCAGCCCGTTTGTCGGGCGTGACCATATATCTGAACTCGACCTGGTAGTTCGCACGAATGCAGGGATCCGCAGACCCGTACGGTTCGACCGAAGCGAGGTAAGCTGCGTCGCGCCCGCAGATCCCCAATTCGGAAGGCTTGGCGATCAGGACGAAAACCTTGTCCGTCTCTCGATCAGGAATGAAAACTTCCATCCGTTTATGTCGCCCTTCTGGAGTCTACGGAAACAGCAAATCCTTATTCCAGACTAATGGCTTCCAAATCATTGCGTAGCTACTGTTTCGATCGCGAAACGACCAGTTCGGAAGCGAGTGTTACTGCAATGCGGCACTTCGGAGTGCCGCGAGTCGCGATCGCGCCGGTCGGAACCGAACCCGCTCATGGAGGGCGGCTTTCATCCTGAAGCAGGCGCTTTCATCCAGGATTGGACAGATTTAGGGTAAATTATCCTAACAGTAAGTGCTTTGCTGCAATAAACCTGCCTTTCGCTATGGCGCAGTTGAAATTAAGTTTTTTCCTATATATCAGGGTTTTATTATTCATTCAGTAGAGATTATTCGGCTGCAGCGGATAGGTGGCGGCCCTAGGAAAGATTAGAATAATTTCCTCATAATGTTCCGGGAGCAAGGCATGATTACCAGATCGATGTTGCGACCCGGGCAGGACACGCCGCGAACAGGGCATGGTGCGTCGGCGCCTTCCGCGCGATGAACGCGATGGTCAAACTTTCGGCACTAGGCGCGTCGCAAGACCCTGCGGACCGCCTTGAGGCCTTGCGCCTGAATGTGCGCGGGCGAATCGTCTTCACCACCAGCTTCGGCCTTGAAGACCAGGCGATCACCCATTTCATCGCCGAGCGGAAGCTGGCGATCGAGGTGGCGACGCTCGACACGGGTCGGCTGTTTCCCTCGACCTACCAATTGTGGGACGAGACCGAGCGCAAATATGGCTTGCGCATCGCGTCGTGGCACCCGGATCGCGATGCCTTGGCGACCTTTGTCGCGGAAGCCGGGATCAACGGATTCTATCATAGCAAGGACGCCCGGATTGCCTGCTGCAACGTCCGCAAGGTCGCGCCGCTGGGCCGTGCGCTCGCCGGCGCGCAAGCGTGGGTGAGCGGCCTGCGCGCAGACCAGTCAGGTGATCGCGGCGCGGTCGAACTCGCGTCGTGGGACGAAGCGCGCAAGCTGATCAAGCTGGCGCCTTTGTTCGACTGGAGCCGCGACCGGGTAGCCGATTTTTGCGCCGCCGAGGGCGTGCCGGTCAATTCGCTTCACGCCGAAGGCTATCTCTCGATCGGCTGCCAGCCCTGCACCCGCGCGACCGCTCCTGGCGAAGCCGAGCGCGACGGTCGTTGGTGGTGGGAAAATGACGGGAGCCGAGAATGCGGGCTGCACGTCGGAGCCGATGGCAAGCTAGTCAGGAGCAAGGCGGCATGAGTCACGCATTCGCGACGAAGCCGCCTGAACGCGTCCCGCTGGCCTTGCCGCCGCGGATCGCTCCGCTCGCCAACCTGCCATTGTTCCACCGCATTGCCGGCCGCAAAGCTGTCGTCGCCGGCGGCTCGGACGGCGCATCCTGGAAGGCCGAGCTGCTGATGGCGGCGGGAGCCGACGTGCTGGTCCTCGCCGGCGATAGCGAGCAAGCGGAAAGGTTCGAGACGCTGGCGACTTTACCGACGCCAGGGTCGGTGACGGTTTTGCCGCGCCGGTGGACTCCAGGAGATCTTGCCGACGCCGCCGTGGCCGTTGCGTCCCCCGAAAATCGCGAAGAGGCCTTGCGCTTCGTCGCGGCGGCGCGGGCTGCGGGCGCGGCGGTCAATGTCATCGACCAGCCCGATCTGTGCGATGTCCAGTTCGGAACGATCGTCAACCGCTCGCCGGTCATTCTCGCCATCTCGACCGACGGCGGCTCCCCGATGCTTGGTCAGTCGATCCGGGCGCGGATCGAGGCGGTGCTTCCGCTCGGCCTGTCGGCGTGGGGAAAAGCCGCCCACGCGTGGCGGCCGCAGCTCAAGGAAAGAGTGACGAATTTCAACGATCGGCGAGCGTTCTGGCAACGGTTCGTCGAGGGCGTCTGGGCGAGACCGGATCACGTTCCCGGCGATGCCGACCGCGACGCCTTGTTCGCCGCGCCGCGAGCGATCCGCCGTACCGGCCGGGTGATCCTGGTCGGAGCCGGCCCGGGTGATCCGGAACTGCTCACCTTGAAAGCGGTCCGCGCGCTGCAAAATGCGACCGTGATTCTCTACGACGATCTGGTCGGACCCGAGGTGCTCGAGCTCGCCCGCCGCGAAGCGCGCCGGGTGGCGGTCGGCAAAGCCGGGCGCGGTCCGTCCTGCCGCCAGAGCGACATCAACGCCGAAATGGTCGCGCTGGCGCTGGCCGGAGAGACTGTTGTTCGTCTGAAGGGTGGTGATCCGCTGGTGTTCGGCCGCGCCACCGAGGAGATCGAGGCGTGCCGCGCGGCTGGGATCCACGTCGCGATCGTCCCCGGCATTTCGGCGGCGCAGGGCGCGGCGGCGGCGCTGGGTTTCTCGC
>JANPMU010000324.1:0-3388 GCA_031427095.1 Sphingomonas sp. | reverse complement strand
TCGACGCGGCGATCGCCAAAGCGGCGGAGCTGGCGAAACTGGGCGACGCGCGCGGCCTGACCTATCTCGAACGTCCCGAAAACTTTTGGGACAATGTGCTGGGAATGATCGCCGACGAAGACGAAAGCAGCGTCCAGCCCGACGCCTTCGCCGCGTTGAAGGCCGCACCCGAAACCACCATTCGCAGCGCGATCGGCGAGGTGCGCGCAATCCTGTCAGGACCGTCGATCCAGGTGCGCTGCCTCGAATGTCCCGCCGTCGCACCGGCGCGGGTCGATCCCGCCGATGTCGGCATTTTCGCCAGACTGATGGGGTGGCTTGCGGGCTAGCGTCTGTTTCCGCTTCGCTAAATCGGCACCGGCCCGCTCCCCCACCCGGGCGTTTTTGTGCGTAAGCCCGCACCGGCCCGCTCCCCCACCCGGCCACCCAAACAGTTTACGCTATGGGAGGCCGGGTGGGGGAGCGGGCCGGTGCGGGCTTACTCAAACACACTATGTTTTGCGGCGCCGCCTGATCGTCAGCGGGAGCAGCACCAGCGCAAGCAGGGTCGTCACCAGCGTGGCGATACCGAAGCCGATGATCCACGGGTTGTGGATGTCCTCGCGGGTTTGCAGGTCCATGATGTGCAAGCCCCACATCCAGTCGTAGAACCGCCACCAGCGAGTCCGCCGGGCGACGATCTCTCCGTTCGAGGCGTCGACGTAGAAATGCGTGCCGTCGCTCATCATGACTGCCCAGGCCGCGATTTCGCGGCGAAGCTCGAGCGGCGGCCTGGCCGGATCGGTGCGGGTCACGCCGGCGACGCTCGCCTTGCCGGTATAGCGCGTCATCACTTCGCGCACCGCGTCGGCGGCCGACAGCGGCGGGAGCAGCGCCCCGCTCGCCGGGTCCGCGAGCCGGCTCCCGCCATCGGCGAAGCGCAATATCCAGCGCGGTCCGGTGGCGCGCGGCTCGATCGTCAGGCTGTTGAGCCCGCGCCCCTCGACCCGCGGCACAATGAATGGCGCAGCGAGAGTGAACGGCGCGGGGTCCGACAATAAAGCGACCCCGCGGACTTCGTCGTTGGTTTTCCACACCATCACGACGCCCGACAGCGTCCAGAACAGCATCGGCACGCCGATCAGCCAGCCGAGCCAGATATGATAGCGCCGCAGCAGCGAGCGCGCGTGGATCTTGCTGGCCATGATCAGATGTGGATCGGCTGGCCCTGCACCGCCATCGCGGCTTCCTTGAGCGCTTCGGCATGGGTCGGGTGGGCGTGGCAGGTGTAAGCGATGTCTTCCGACGTTGCGCCAAACTCCATCGCCAGCGCCGCCTCGGCGATCATCGTCCCGGCGAGGCTGCCGATGATCCATACCCCGAGCACGCGGTCGGATTTGGCGTCAGCGATGACTTTGACGAAGCCGTCACTGTCGCGGTTGGTCTTGGCGCGGCTGTTGGCCATGAACGGGAATTTGCCGACCTTGATCTCGCCGCGCTCGCTGGCCTGTTCCTCGGTCAGGCCGACCCCGGCGATTTCGGGGTGGGTGTAGACCACCGACGGGATCACCGCGTGGTTCACGATCCCGGTCTGGCCGGCGATATTCTCGGCGACCGCAATCCCCTCGTCCTCGGCCTTGTGGGCGAGCATCGGGCCGGGAATGACGTCGCCGATCGCCCAGATGCTGGGAACGGTCGTGCGGAAGTCGTGGTCGGTATCGATCTGGCCGGCCTTGTTGGTGGCCAGCCCGACCTTGTCGAGGCCGAGCCCGTCGGTGTTGGGCTTGCGGCCGATCGAGACGAGGACCACGTCGGCGTCGATGGTGGTGGGGTCGCCACCTTTCGCGGGCTCGACCGTCAGTGTCGCCTTGCTGCCATCCGCTTTCGCCCCAGTGACCTTGGTCCCGGTGCGGATGTCGAAGCCCTGCTTCTTGAAGATCTTCGCGCTTTCCTTGCGGACTTCCTCGTCCATCCCGGGGAGGATCTGGTCGAGATATTCGACTATTGTGACCTTGGCGCCGAGCCTGAGCCACACGCTGCCGAGCTCGAGCCCGATCACCCCGCCGCCGATCACCACCAAGTGCTTCGGCACCTTGGGCAATGCCAGCGCGCCGGTTGAATCGACGATCACGCCGCGATCATTGTCGACCTCGACTCCGGCAAGCGGGGTGACCGACGAGCCGGTGGCGATGACGATGTTCTTCGCAGTGACAATCCTGTCGCCGACCTTGACCGCGTTCGCGCGTTCGAAGCGGGCATAGCCCTTGAGCCAGTCGACCTTGTTCTTCTTGAACAAAAATTCGATCCCGCCGGTCAATTCAGCGACCGCTTTAAGTTTCTCGGCGTGCATCTGGTCGAGGTTGAGGCTCGCGCTTTGGATGTCGATCCCGAACTTGGCGAGGCTGCCCGAATGCGCCTCATGGTAAAGCTCGGACGCATGGAGCAGCGCTTTCGACGGGATGCAGCCGACGTTGAGGCAGGTCCCGCCGAGCGTCGCGCGGCCTTCGGCGCAGGCGGTCTTGAGCCCCAATTGCGCAGCGCGGATCGCGGCGACATAGCCGCCGGGTCCGGAGCCGATCACCAGGACGTCATAGTCGAACTGATCAGGCATTCGTCACACTTTCTCTCGTGCTCCGGCGAAGGCCGGAGCGTTGGCCTTAAGCGATGTCGCCGGACAAGTCGCGCCAATCGGGATTTGGCCCCGCGAGGAGCTCGATGTCGAACCACACTCCGCCTGGGGTTTATTCCGTTCAAGGCTCCGGCCTTCGCCGGAGCACCACTTAATTCATATCGTGCTCCGGCGCAGGCCGGAGCCTTGGCCTCACGCGAGGATTTCATCGTAAAGATCGCGCCAGTCCGGATTTTGCTCTTCAATAATGCGCAACTTCCAACTGCGCTTCCACTTTTTCATGCGAAACTCGCAGGCGCGGGCTTCCTGTAGGTCATCAAATTGCAGGTGCCATACGAGCAGCACGCAGCCCTTCTCCTTCGAATGACCCTCGATCAGCCGGTTGCGGTGCTGATAGGCACGCTGCGGCAAGTTGCTGGTCACACCGAGATAGGTTTGGCCTCGTCGGTGGTTCGCCATCAGGTACACACAGCCGGACTTCATCGCGCTTTATCCAACGCTCCGGCCATCGGGTTCCCATCAAAGTAATACTTTGATGGGCCCCTGTCGCCGGAGCACGTCAGCTTAAAGATCGATCAAAAGCCGGGTCGGATCTTCTATAGCCTCTTTGACGCGGACGAGGAAGGTGACCGCCTCGCGGCCGTCGATCAGGCGATGGTCGTAGCTCAGGGCGAGATACATCATCGGGCGGATCACCACCTGGCCGTCGCGGACCACCGCGCGATCTTCGGTCCGGTGCATGCCGAGCACTGCGGATTGCGGCGGGTTGATGATCGGGGT
>JANPMU010000323.1:0-9509 GCA_031427095.1 Sphingomonas sp. | reverse complement strand
CCGCCGAGCGGCCATAATCATCGCCGCGCGCGATGATCTCGGCGAGTTCGGCGCGCCACATGTCGTCGGCGAGCCGCAGGTTGATGAAGCCGGGCCCGGCGATCTCGACTCCGGTGACCCCGGGAAGCGCCTCGAGCTTCGGCGCGATCAGCCCGGCCAGCGCGCGCGGATTGGTCCCCGCCGCCTTGGCCAGCACCATCGCCGCATTGGTCGCCAGATCGCCATGCGCCGGATCGCGCGGCGGCTCGACCGCGACCGCTTTGCGGGCAAGCCCAGGCGGAAGCGCGCCCTCGGCTTCAAGGTCATCGAGCACTTGCGTGAGGAGCGCGGCATAGCGGGCGTAAAGCGACATCGCGCGCCTCTAGCGCAGCGCGCGCGGCGCGTCACGACTATGCGAGCAGGCGGATCGAGCGATTGTCGCGGACCCGTTCCTTCGTCATGAAACTATCAGCGATGCCGCAGGTTTAGTTCGACGTGGCGGCGCGAACATCGAAGATCTGTTTGAGCCACGATGGAAGACCGGCGATCTCAGCGTGATCGCCAGGACAGCCGAACAAGGATATCGAACATGGCGGAAGCAAGCTTGTACGAACGCCTCGGAGGCGCATTTGCCATCGCGGCGGTGGTCAACCACTTCAGCGATGCGCTCGTCCATAACCCGATCGTAGGCCAGAAATCCGACAATCCCGCCTTGAGGGAATGGCATACCAACAATCTGGGCAGACTTCCGGGCTTGAAATTCATGCGCACTTTATGGGTCTGCAATGTCGCCGGCGGCCCGTTCCAATACACCGCCACAAAACCGGGCAGCACTCCCGTTGGCCTCGAAGTCGCCCACCGCGAGCTCAGGATTTCTCCCGCGCAGTTCGATGAAGTTGCCGCCGAGCTTGGCCGAACGCTTGGCGTCTTCAAGGTCCCCGACCAGGAGACAGGAGAGGTGCTGGCTGCATTTGCCGCTCATAAAGGCGAGGTGACAGCCGGATATTCGTCCTAAAGTCTGTGTCAGTGAGACGGCACCGGACCCGCATCAGAACCGATCGGGCAAGTTCACCGGCCCGATCAGCGCCTCATGCCGCGCGATGGCGAAGCGGTCGGTCATTCCGGCGATGAAGTCGCCGATTGCGCGGAGGCGCTCGGTTTCGCTGCAGTCGCCTGCGCACCAGCCCTCCGGAAGCAGGCTCGCGTCGGCGCGGTAGGCGGCGGCGAGGTCGGTGACGATGCGCTGCGCCTCGATCCGGATCGGGGTCAGCGCCGGGCTGTTGTAAAGGTGCGCGTAGAGGTGGCGCTTCAGCGCGCGTTCCTCGGCGCCAAGCACTTCGGAGAAACCGACCAAGGCGCGGCCCGCGGCGCGAACCTCGTCGATGGTCTGCACCCCCGCTTCGGCGATCCGGCGGCGGGTTTCGGTCAGCACATCGCCGACCATCGTCCCGATCTGGTCGCGGACCAAAGCGCGCTGCTTGCGGTCCTGGCTCAGGCCGGGATGGCGCGCCTCGATCGCCGCCCAGTGGCGCGCGACGATCGGCACGTCGAGCAAAGCGGGCAATGTGAGCACGCCCGAGCGAAGACCGTCGTCGACGTCGTGATTGTCATAGGCAATGTCGTCGGCGATTGCCGCGACCTGCGCTTCGAGGCTCGGCCAGGTGGCGAGATCGAGTGCAAAGTCCGCATCGGCTTCGGCCATCGCCCAGCCTGGGCTCGCGACCGGGCCGTTATGCTTGGCGAGCCCCTCGAGCGCTTCCCAGCTCAGGTTCAATCCGTCGAACCCCGGGTAACTCGTCTCGAGCCGCGTCACGAGCCGCAGCGTATGGGCGTTGTGATCGAAACCCCCGGCGTCGGCGAGGCAGCGCTGCAGCGCGTCCTCGCCGCCATGGCCGAATGGCGGATGGCCGAGGTCGTGGGCAAGACACAGCGCCTCGGTCAAATCCTCGTTGAGGCCCAAAGCCCGGGCGATTGTCCGCCCGATCTGCGCGACTTCGATCGAATGGGTCAGGCGGACGCGGAAATGGTCGCCATCGGGGGCGACGAACACTTGCGTCTTGTGGCGCAGGCGGCGGAAGGCGACCGAATGGACGATGCGGTCGCGGTCTCTCTGAAAGATGTCGCGCGGGCCTCGGGGCGCGCTGTCGGCCTCGGGATGGGCCCGGCCGCGCGATAATCCGGGCTGCGCGGCGAGGTCCGGGGCAAGAATCATTTGGCTGGCAGTTTCTCGATCGTCTGGCCGGTCGGGCTGGTCCAGCTAAACCCGTCGATGTCCGCCTTGGCAAGCTGATTGACGTAATCCTGCGCCTCCTCCTCGGTCTTGAACGGCCCGACCAGCAGGCGGGTCCAGCCCTTCAATTCGGCGATATGCGCGGTGCGCTTGGCGAACAAAGCGGGCTTCTTCGCCTTGATCCGCTGATATTCGAACGGCATCCGCTCGCTCTTCGCCCCGCCGGCGAGCTGGACCCAGTGGCGCTCGACCGGCTTGACCGGCTTGACCGGCTTGACCGGCTTGGGCGCCGTTCTGGCGACGGTTTCGCTGACGTCCGCCGGCTTGGCTTTGGCCTGTTTCGCGGGCGTCTGTTCGGCGACCGGTTCGACTTTCGGTTGAGAAGGCGGCGGGACGATCGGCGCGCTCGCGACCGGTTCCAGTCGCTCCTGCGGCGAACCGAGCAAACGGTCGATCTCGCTCAACCGGTCGAGCGGCGAGCCCGACGATGGCGCGGTCGAAAAGCCAGGCGCGGCGCGCGGCGGATCGGCGGCAATTGGCGCGGCCTCAGCCAGCCGTTGCGACGGAAGGATGGTCGGCGCCCGTGTTGGTGTGGGCGTGGGCGGGGGCGTCGGTATGGGTGAGGCCGTCGGCGTGGGTGCGGGCATGGGTGTCGGCGTAAGCGGGGGCGTAAGCGTGGGCGTGGGTGTTGGCGTCACCGCGGGCGCCGGACTGGCCTGGGTCGACGACGGCAAGGCGAACGGCACCGACGGACCGATCACCCGCCTGCCCACGGGGATCGCGATGTCGCGAGGCCTGGATCGGTTGGCGCGCGCCGAGCCTTTCGACGGGGCGGGCGGTGTGATCGAAATCTTCGCGCTCGGCGTGGCTTGCGCAGGCGCGGTCACCGGCAATTGCGCCACGGCGGAGAATTTCATCTCGCTCTCTTCGGGAAATCGGCCGAAATGGACCGCCGCCGCCTGCTGGTCGGGGCTCAAGCGCGACAATTTCTCCAAGAACGGCGCCATATCGCTCGCCGCCCCGGGCATCGCGCCTTCGACCACAAGGCGCGCGGCGGCGACATCGCCGGTAAGCGCGAGCACGAACGCGCGGACCCGCTCGGTCGCCGGGTCACGCCGCCCCAGCAGCGGCTCGAGCGCGGCCAGCGCCCCGACGCGGTCGCGGCCGATCGCCAGGCTGAGCGCAAGCCGGCGGCGCGCCTCGTCGGCGTCGGGTCCGGCCAGCGCGGCACGATAGTCGGCCCGCGCGCGCTCCGCATCGCCGGTGAGATCATAGGCCAGGCCACGGTCGGCGCCGATGCTCGCCTGGCTCGCGCCGAGGCGGACCGCTTCCTCGAAAAAACCGAGCGCATCGCTCGGCTGCTCCATCGCGACCAGCGCTGCGGCGGTTCCGGCCTTGGGCAGCGGGCTCTTCGGGTTGACTTCCTCGGCGCGGCCGAAAAAGCCGACTGCGGCCTGCGGATCGCCAACCGCAACCGCAGCACGACCGGCCCCGATCAGCGCGTCGAAACTGCGCGGCGCAAGCGCCAGCAGCCGGACATTACGCGCCAGAGCGGTCGACGGATTCTCGACCATTCCGACGATCGGGGGCGGCGGGGGCGGCGGAGCGGTGCCGATATACTGGGCCAGCGCCGCGCCCGGCAGGCTCGCCGCAAGCGCCGCCACGCCGACGCAGGCCGAGCATATTATACGAACGAGGGAAATTGTGGACATCGCGCGCGGCATGCCAGACTCCAGCTTGCTCAAAGCTTGCTGGAAAGGCCCAAGCGGCGAGCCGTGCAGCCCCGGCGACGAGCCGGGGCTAAAGTTTGTTTCCGCTTACTGATTATTCTGGCGATTGAGGAACCGCGGGATATCGATCGGCTCGCGGCGGGTGCCGGTCGCGCTGTCATCCTCGTCGACCTGCGCCTTGGCCGCACCGCGCGCGATGTTCGACATGCGTTCGAACAAGGTTCCGCTGTCGCGCGCAACCCTCGGCGCGTCCGGCGCGTCACCGGCCATCGGCGCTCCGAGAATTGTGGTGAGATAATCCTCGTCGGCCGGGGGCGCGATCGGTGCCGACCCGACCGGGCTGGTCAATATGTCATCGCTGTCGAGCAGCAATTCGTCATCATCGTCGATGCTCAGGTCGAGCGGGAGGCTGTCGTCGTCGCTCGGAACCGGCGTCGATGCGGTGGCGGGCGCGGAGGTCGGGACCGCGACCCCGGTCGCGCGCGAGGTCGGGAAGCTGAACACCTTGCCCGGTTGGGCCGTGGTGCCGGTGTCGGCTTCGATCCCGGTGGCGACGACCGACACGCGGATGCGGCCTTCCATGTTGTTGTTGAACGCCGAACCCCAGATGATATTGGCGTCGGGGTCGACCAGTTCCTTGATGTGGCTGGCGGCCTCGTCGACTTCCATCAGGCGCATGTCCTCGCCGCCGGTAATCGAGATGATGACGCCCTTGGCGCCCTTCAGGCTGACGCCGTCGAGCAACGGATTGGAGATCGCCTTTTCAGCCGCCTCGATCGCGCGATTGTCGCCCGAAGCCTCACCCGTGCCCATCATCGCTTTGCCCATTTCGCCCATCACCGAGCGCACGTCGGCGAAGTCGAGATTGATCAGCCCGGGCATGACCATCAGATCGGTGATCCCGCGCACCCCCTGCTGGAGCACCTCGTCGGCCATTTCGAACGCTTCCTTGAAGGTCGTGTCCGAATTGGCGAGGCGGAACAGATTCTGGTTGGGAATGACGATCAGCGTATCGACATGCTGCTGAAGCTCTTCGATCCCGGCGTCGGCCGCCCGGCCGCGGCGCGTGCCTTCGAACGCGAACGGCTTGGTCACCACGCCGACGGTCAGGATCCCGCGATCGCGCGCCGCCTTGGCGATGACCGGGGCAGCGCCGGTGCCGGTGCCTCCGCCCATTCCCGCAGCGATGAAGCACATGTGCGCGCCATCCAATGCGCGTTCGATTTCCTCGAGCGTTTCTTCCGCTGCGGCACGGCCGATCTCGGGCCGCGACCCGGCGCCGAGGCCTTGCGTGATCTTGAGACCAAGCTGGATCCGGCGATCGGTCGACGAGGCGTTGAGCGCCTGCGCGTCGGTATTGGCGACGATGAAGTCGACGCCCTGGACGTCGGACTTGATCATGTTGGCGATGGCGTTGCCGCCGGCTCCGCCGACACCGATGACGCTGATCCGCGGGCGGAGTTCGTCGACTTCCGGCCGGATGAAATCAATGCTCATGGACTTTAGGCCCCCCTCAACCAACATGTTGAACTGTCGGCGCGAATCATTGCACCATGTCGATTCGCAACCCAAGCGAAAATGTTAACGGATGCGAAAAAAGCGTGGCGCGTGGCACGGCGGACTCACCTTGTATGACGCCGCGCACCTCAATAACCCTGTTTGAGCGCGCTGAAGAGCTTGCCGAACAGCCCCGATGCCGGGCGGCGCTCCTTGACCGTGCCGAGGGTCAGGTCGCGGATATCTCCGGTCCCCGACGCGGCGAGCCCGGCGAGCCCGACCAATGCCGAGAAGGCCGGGCCGCTGTGCGCGTCGGGTAGCCCGGTGATGGTCCGCGGTCGCCCGACCCGGACCGCGCGGCCGAGCACGCCCTGCATATAATCGGCGATGTTCTTCAATTCGGCGCCGCCGCCGGTGAGCACGACCTGGCGACCGACCGGTCCGGTAAAGCCAAGGCTCTTCAACGCATCGTCGATCTGGCCGGTCAGTTGCTCGACCCGCTGGCGGATCACGGTCATCAGTTGCGCGCGGGTGATCCGCGTCGGCTCGCTTTGGTCGTCCGACCCGACCTGGTCCGCCTCGATCATTTCATGATTGTCGCGCGGACTGGTCATCGCCGAGCCGTGATAGCATTTGATCCGCTCGGCATCGCGGCGCTTGATCGCGAAGGCGCAGGCGATGTCGTCGGTGATGTCCTTGGCGCCGAGCGGGATCGAACGAAGCCCGACCAGCATTCCTCCGGCGTGGAGCGAGACATTGGTCACTTCGGCGCCAAGCTCGACCAGCGCGACGCCCAGTTCGCGCTCTTCCTCGGTCAAACAGGCGAGCGCTGCGGCGACCGGCGAGGCGACGATCGCGCGGACCCCGAGGTGGGCCGAGCGAATGACGAAATCGATATTGCGCAGCGGGGCCGGATCGGCGGCGACGACGTGGATATCGACCCCCAATTTATCGGCATGGAGGCCGATCGGTGACTTGACCCCCTCGACTCCGTCGATCGTGTAAAGCGCCGGATGAGCGTGGAGCACGACCTGTCCGGCGCGGCCGATTGCGCCGCGCCCGGCCGACAGCAGCTGGTTGATGTCGGATTGCTCGACCTGATGGCCGCCAAGCTCGACCTCGACATTGGCGAGATCGCTGATGAGGCCGCCCGCGCCATAATTTGCCCACACCTCGTCGACTGTCAGCCCCGACATGCGCTCGGCCTGCTCGACCGCAGCGCGGACCGCGACCTCGCTGGCTTCCATGTCGGTGATGTAGCCGCGCTTGACCCCGCGGCTTTCGCGCTGGCCGGTGCCGAGCACGCGCAGCCGCCCGTCGGGGTCGCGCGTGACGATCATCGCGCTGACTTTCGACGAGCCGATGTCGAGCGCGGTGATGAGGGGCTGGTCGGCGGGGGGTTTCATGAGCGGCGGATCAACCTTCGGTCGGAGTTTCGGGGGCGATCGCCTCACCCGGAGCGCGCGGCAGGCGGACCACCATCTTGCCCGGAATGCGCAAGTCGAAGCGAAGGATCCCGCGACCGAGCAGGCCGGTCGACCGGTCGAGCTTGGCGAACCGCGTCAAGGCCTCGGTCGCCGGGCGAACGCCCTCGGGCAAAGCGATCGTTTCGCCCGACTGGAAATTAAGGTCCCAGCGGCGCTTGCCGACCCACGTCGCCGAGGCGAGCTGCGGCTTCAAGGTCGGCACCGCGCCGAGCAGCACGTTGAGTTCGGTCGCCTTGGCATTGGCGCCGGGGCCGATCAGCAATGGCAAATCGGGCATCTGGTCGACCCTGACGCGGTCGAGCACGACCCCCTCGCTGTCGATCAAAGCGAGCTTCTGCTTGTCCTGCCACAAAGCGGCGGGCTCGCGCTCGACGATGTCGATCACCAATGTGTCGGGTAATCGCCTCGACACACGCGCATCCTTGACCCAGCCGAACTTGAGCAAGCGCTCGCGGATTGCGCTGACATCGACCAATGGCATGGCCATCGATTTCTGGTCGAACGCGATCTGATAGACCGGCATGCCGTTCATCCGGTGGATGCCCTGGACATCGACCCGCTTGACGGTGAAGCCGGCGCGACCAACCGCCTCGCCCGCCTGTCCGCCGAGCTTCGACGGGATTTCGAGCGCGATCGCCACGACCACCGCGATGGCGAGGAGGAAAGCGATGAACACACCGCGCGCGAGCCGGTTGGCGCTCGTCGCGGGCGGGAGCACGCCGCCGATTCCACGCGAGGTCGCGCCGCGCTTGACCGGTTTGCGCGGTCGCGCGGAACGGCCCGACACGCCGCGGCGGACAGCGGCGCTCATAATGCGTCCGCGATGATGCGCTCGACCAGCTCGCCATAGCTGATGCCGCGCTGTGCGGCCTGCTCGGGAACAAGGCTCAACCGGGTCATCCCCGGCTGGGTGTTGACCTCAAGCAGATACAGCCCCGCTTCGCCTTGTTCGTCGTCCCAGCGGAAATCGGAGCGCGAGGCGCCCTTGCAACCGAGCAGATTATGCGCCCGCGCGGCCATGTCCATCATCGCTGCGGCGATTGCATCGGGGACCTCTGCGGGACAGACATGCTGGGTCATACCCTCGGTATATTTGGCGTCATAATCGTAAAAGCCCGACCGGGTCTTCAATTCGGTGACGCACAAAGCCTCGCCGCCGAGCACCGCGACGGTCAGCTCGCGGCCACGAATGAACGGCTCGGCGAGCAGGCGATCGAACTGCTGCCACGGGCCTTCGACGTCGCGCCCGATCGGTGATCCGTAATGGCTCCGGGCGGTGACAATCGCGACTCCGACCGACGAGCCTTCGTTGACCGGTTTGAGGACATAAGGCCGCGCCAGCGGATCGGCGGCATAGAGGCTTTCGCTGTCGACCATGACGCCTGCGGGCATGCGGATTCCGTGCGGCACGAGCACGAGCTTGGTCAATTGCTTGTCGATCGCGATCGCCGAAGTGGTGAGGCCGCTGTGGGTGTAGGGGATCTGCATCAAATCGAGCAGGCCCTGGACGGTGCCGTCCTCGCCCGGCGTGCCGTGGAGCGCGTTGAACACGACGTCGGGGCGGATCGCGGTGAGGATTTGCGCGATATTGCGGTCCATGTCGACCCGGGTGACCCGGGTCCAGCCGCGCTCTTCGAGCGCGTCGGCGACACCGTTGCCGCTCATCAGCGAGACTTCGCGTTCGGCCGACCAGCCGCCCATCAGCACCGCGACATGGAGAGATTTATCCACGAGCACTCCCCCGTTCCCCGGCGCAGGCCGGGGTCCGGTTTTTCTTGTTGGGCTGGGCCCCGGCCTGCGCCGGGGAACCGAGAAGAATCACTCCACGACTCCGATCCGCTGGATTTCCCATTCGAGGGAAATATTGGTCCGGGCGAGCACCCGCGCGCGAACCGCCTCGCCGAGCGCCTCGATGTCCGCGCTCGTCGCGCTACCGAGGTTCAGCAGGAAATTGCAATGTTTTTGCGAAACTTGCGCCCCGCCAAGCGTCATTCCGCGGCATCCGGCGGCATCGATCAGCGCCCACGCCTTGTGCCCCGGCGGGTTCTTGAACGTCGATCCGCCGGTGCGGCTCCTGAGCGGCTGGGTTGCCTCGCGCGCCGCGGCGATGCGGTCCATCTCGGTCTGGATCGCCTGCGGGTCGCCTTGCTCGCCACGGACCGTGGCCGATACGACGATTGCGCTCTCGGGAAGATTGCTGTGGCGATAAGTGTAGCCGAGTGCGTCGGCCGGCAATGTGACGACCTCACCCGAGCGCAGCACGACGTCGCATTCGACCAATATGTCGCACGTCTCGCTGCCGTAGGCGCCGCCGTTCATGCGGACGAAACCGCCGACCGTGCCAGGTATCGAGCGCAGGAACTCGACCCCGGCGATGCCTGCGTCGCGTGCCGACGAAGAGACGAGAATGCCCGATGCCCCGCCGCCGCATTTAAGCGTCAACTTGTCGAGCCGTTCAACCTTGGCGAACGGCTTGCCGAGGCGGATGACAACCCCCGCAACGCCGCCGTCGCGCACGATCATGTTCGATCCGAGCCCGAGCGCCATGACCGGCACTTGCGGGTCGAGGTCGCGAAGGAAGCCGGT
>JANPMU010000322.1:0-7879 GCA_031427095.1 Sphingomonas sp. | reverse complement strand
AAGCGCGGGTGCAAGCGCGAACTTTGGGACAGGCTTGCCGATCATATGGCTGCGGATGGCGGTGTCGGGCGGGTGCGACAGCCGCCACGCGACTGCGGCGATAAAAACCACCAGGATGATCAGCGGAACGAAGCGCCTCATGCCCATTCCTCGTCCTCGCGGCGGCGAACATTGATACCGCGCTCACGCAGGCCGCGCCCGACCAGAGCGAGCAATCCGCCGAGCGCGATCAGCACGCCGCCAAGCCAGATGAAGGTGACGAGCGGTTTCCACCACAACCGCACCTGCCACCGGCCGTCCGCATCCTGGCGGCCAATCACGGCGTAGAGCTGACCGTCAAACAGGGTGCGGATTGCGGCTTCGTTGGTGGTCGTCGGCGGATCGGTGAACGCCCGGGTCTGCGGCTTGAGGGTGATCGGAGCGCCGCCGCGCGAGGCCTTCAATACGGCCTCGATCGCGGTCCAATTGGGGCCGACAACCGGTTTGAGATCGACCAGGCGGACTTGCCACGGGCCAACCGTCAAACGCTCGCCGACGCTTGCCGCAGCCAGCGTTTCGCGGGTGAAAGCGCTTTCCGCCGCCATTCCGCCAAGCGCCACCGCGACCCCGAAATGGGCGACGACCATGCCCCAAACGGACAGCGGCGCGCGCTTGAGCGATCGACCGCCAAGCGGCGCCAGACTGGCCACCCCGAGTGCGGCGGCAAACGCCAGCCCGAAGCGCGGGAGCAGGCCGATATCGGGCGCGGCAAGCGCGCTGATCAGCAGCACTCCGAGCGTGATCAGCAGCGGGATCGCGACCCGGCGCAACAACGAGTCGCGATCACGCCGCCAGCGCAGGCGCGGCCCGATGAACAGCACGGCGACGAGGAGCAGCGCCAGGGGACCGGCGACGGCGTTGAAATATGGCGCGCCGACGGACAATTTCTCGCCGCTGACCGCCTCGACCAGCAACGGATAAAGCGTCCCCAGCAGAACGATTCCGAGGATCACGCTGAGCAACAGATTATTGGCAACGAGCGCGCCCTCGCGGCTGGCGAGCGCGAACCGCGCGCCTTCGCGGATGCCGCCGACCCGCACCGCGAACAGGGTCAAGGCGGCGCCGATGTACAAAGCGAGCAGGACGAGAATGAAAGTGCCGCGCTGCGGATCGACCGCAAACGCGTGGACCGACGTGAGAATGCCCGAGCGGACCAGGAAGGTGCCGACCATCGACATCGAGAATGCGAGGACCGCAAGCATCATCGTCCACGCGCGAAGGCCGCCGCGCGCGGCCAGCACGTTGATCGAATGAAGCAAGGCGGTGGCGGCGAGCCACGGCATCAGCGAGGCGTTTTCGACCGGATCCCAGAACCACCAACCGCCCCAGCCAAGCTCGTAATAAGCCCAATAGCTTCCCGCAGTGATGCCGAGCGTGAGAAGAATCCACGCCCCGAGCACCCACGGGCGCATCGCGCGAGCGAGCACCGGGCCGACTTCGCGCGTAAGCAAGGCGCCGACCGCGAGACTGAATGCCACCGACAGCCCGACATAGCCGAAGTAGAGCGTCGGCGGGTGGAACGCGAGGCCGGGGTCCTGAAGCAAGGGATTGAGACCCCTGCCCTGCAGCGGCGCCGGGTCGAGCCGCGCGAACGGGTTCGAGGCGAGCAACAGAAAGGCGTAAAAGCCGAGCGCGATCGCCGCCTGCGCGCCGAGCGTCGCGACCATCATCGGTTCGCTCAACCGCCGCTCGAACAGAGCGAGACCCGCGCCTGCGACGGCGAGCACGCTGACCCACAGCAGCATCGAGCCTTCGTGGTTGCCCCACGTCCCGGCGAATTTATAGAGCCACGGCTTGGCCGCATGGCTGTTCTCGACAACCAGCGCGACCGACAGATCGGTGCGCAGGAAAACCACCACCAGCAGCGCGAAAGCGACCAGCGTGAGCAAACCTTGCCCGATCGCGATCGCGCGCGCGGTCGCGGTTCCGCCAATACCGCGGGTGTAGCCGAGCGACAGCAGGAGTTGGAGCAACGACAGCGCCGCCGCAAGCCACAGCGCGGCGAGGCCGGCTTCGGCGATCATCGCGCTGTCGAGCTTTGGAGAGGGGGCTCGAGCACAACATTCCCCATCTGCGGTGGCATGTAGCGCTCGTCATGCTTGGCGAGGATCGTGTCGGCGACGAACGTGCCGCGCGCCATGCGGCCTTCGGCGACAACCCCGCTGCCTTCGCGGAACAGGTCGGGCACGATCCCGCGATAGGTCACCGGCAATCGCGCTTTGCCGTCGCTGACGATGAAGCGGATCGTCAGCCCGTCCGGATCATGGCTCAGCGAGTTCTCTTCGACCATGCCACCGAGCCGGATCGCGGTGTCGGGTGCGACCTGAGCGGTGGCGAGATCGGTCGGGGTGTAGAAATAGGCCGCGCGATCCTTCAACCCCCACATCGCCAACAGCACCGCACCGATCAATGCCGCCAGCGCCAGTGCGACCAGCACGAGCCGCTGATGTTTCGGGCGGACGATCATGGCTTGCGCAATCGCTCGGCATCCGCCTCGGCGCGGCGCATGGCGACCCACGACAGCGCGATCAACAGGATCGTCGCGGCGATGGTCACTGCATAAGCCGCGACGACGAACGGCCACGGGTTCATGGCCGCGCCGCCCGGCGCAGCCGCGCCTCGATTTTGGTGCGGGCAAGATCAGCCCGCATCCGCATCAGGACCACCGCAGCAAATATTGCGGTGAAACCGAACAGGGTCAACGGCAAGGGCCACAGGATCGACGGCGCGATGCTCGACCCGCCGGTGATCGAAATGCTCTGCCCCTGGTGAAGCGTGTGCCACCACAACACCGAATAATGGATGATCGGCAGGTTAATCGCGCCAACCAGCCCGAACAAGGCCGCCAGCCGACCCTCCCCGCCGCGCTCGCGCTCGGCCGCCGCCAGCGCGATGTAACCGAGGTACAGAAACAGTAGGATCAGCATCGACGTCAGCCGTCCGTCCCATTCCCACCACGTCCCCCAGGTCGGGCGGCCCCAGATCGACCCGGTGGCGAGACACACGGCGGCGAAGGTCGCACCGGCGGGGGCGATGGCACGGCCGGCGACAGCGGCGAGCGGGTGGCGCCAGACGAGCTGGCTGATGCTCGCTGCGGCGATCCCGCCCCAACCGGTCATGCCGAGCCACGCTGCGGGAACGTGGATGTAAAGGATGCGGACCGTCTCGCCCTGGAGATAGTCGGGCGGCGACAGCGTCAGCCCGCCGATGATCCCCGCCGCAGTGAGCAACAGCCCGATCGCCAGCAGCCAGCCCGTGGCTGGCCGGGCGAACGCGAGGAAGCGCGCGGGGTTGGCGAAACGGTGCACGTAAAGTCCCTAGCCCAGCCCGCGACTAACGGCCACGCCCGATCAGCCGCTGGGCGATCATGTCGGCGACGGCTGCGGGATCGCGCCCGTCGCGCGCGCTTTCGGCCCAGATCTCGTCGAGCCGACCCGGAATCGCAGCGATCTTGCCGCGCACCACCGCAGTGTCAGCGTCGCCGAGGAATTCCGAGCTGACGTTGATGATCCCGCCGGCGTTGATGACATAATCGGGCGCGTAAAGAATGCCGCGGGCATAGAGGCGCGCGCCATCCTCGCGCGTGGCGAGCTGGTTGTTGGCGCCGCCGGCAACGATCGACACCTGCAATGCGGCGATGCTCGCTTCGGTCAGAATCGCGCCCAGCGCACACGGGCTGAGAACATCGGCCTCGATGCCGAGAATGTCGCCTGGATCGACCACGCTTCCGCCGACGTCGGCGGCGAGTTTGCGCGCGCGGGCGGCGTCGATGTCGGCGATGCTCAGCTTCGCACCTTCGGCCGCGGCGTGCATCGCGACCCCGGTGGCGACGCTGCCCGCGCCCTGGAGCGCGATGTGCAGCCCCGCAAGACTGTCCTTGCCCAGCGCGCGCTTGGCCGCCGCCTTGATGCCGAGGAATACGCCCAGCGAGGTGTGCGGCCCCGGGTCGCCGCCGACCCCGCCTCCTTCGACCGGCAATCCGGCGACGAACCGGGTCTGGCGGCGCACTTCGATCATGTCGGACACGTTCATCCCGACGTCTTCGGCGGTAATGTAGCGCCCGCACAGCGATTCCACCGCTTGGCCATAAGCGGCGAGCAGTTCGGGTGATTTGGCGCGGTCCTCGCTCGCGAGCAGCACCGCCTTGCCACCGCCGAGCGGGAGCCCGGCCATGGCGTTCTTGTAGCTCATCCCGCGCGACAGCCTGAGCGCATCGGTCAGCGCCTCGGCGTCGTCGGCATAATGCCAGAAGCGCACCCCGCCCGCTGCGGGACCGATATGGGTCGAGTGCAATGCGATGATCGCGCGAAGCCCGCTGGTCTCGTCATGAATGAAGTGAAGTGCTTCGTGCGCGTCGAAGTCGGGGTAGCCCCACGGGGTCATCATCGGTGCGGTCGATCCAGCCAGCAAAGGGAAAATGGGGCGATCGACGGGGCTTGAACCCGCGACCCTCGGTACCACAAACCGATGCTCTAACCAACTGAGCTACGATCGCCATTACGCCTTGGCAGGGCGCGCGCGTCCCTTAAGGTTCGCCGCCGGAGATGGCAAGCGAAGCGGCCCCCCGGCAATCCATGATGCGATCCGCAAATTCGCCCAACCGGCCCATGCTGGTCCGCAAATATCGCACTGGCTGGTGCTCGCCCGGCTGGCGCGGGTGACGCTCGGATCGCTGATCCCACGCCGCTTTCATCATCATTTAGGATTACATCGATTAAAATATGTTGGCTGCATAAATCATATAGCTTAAGCAATGTTTGTGCGAAGTGCGTTTTTCGTTTGAAGGGTGCGGGAGAAGAATAAATGTCGGCGAGTCGGCAACCCAAAACTGCCGCTGCCTTGGGCGTTTCGCTAGGCGAGACGCTGATCGCGGCGGGATTGGACCCCGAAGTCACGCGTCTGATCGAGGCGATGCCGCACAAGATCGTTCATATCGATCCGCGGCGCCCGTTCAGGGAGCCGGGGATTGCGCGCAACGAGGTGATGTTCGTGCGATCGGGCATCCTGGCCAAATTCAAGGCCGACGGCAACGGACGGCGGCAGATCGTCGCCTTGCGGTTCAGGGGCGACGGCATTCTGCCGCGCGAAGGCAATGCCGAATATGGCATCCAGGCGATCGTCCGGAGCGAAGTGCTGATCGGCAAGGCCGAAGACTTTGACCCGATCGTCGATGCCAATCCCGTGCTTGCGCGTTTTTTCTGGCGGTTGATCCAGCGTCACGCCTCGATCGGCTATGAATGGCTGGTCAATTGCGGGCGGCGCGACTCGGTTGCACGCGTGGCGCATCTGTTGTGTGAAACCGCCGCGCGCAGCGGGCTTGCGCCCGGCCAAGACACGATGATCAATCCGTTCACGCAGCAACAGATCGCGGATATCACCGGGCAGACATCGGTCAACGTCAACCGCGTGTTCGCCGACCTCGAACGGCAAGGGCTGATCGATCGCAACGGCCGTGAAATCCGGTTTCGCGACTGGCCTGAAATGAAGCGCGTGGCGAGCTTCCAGCCGGGTTACCTGCAATAGGTTTCGGACCGCGAAGGCATGGTGGGCGCGGCAGGGATTGAACCTGCGACCCCTGCGGTGTGAACACAGTGCTCTACCACTGAGCTACGCGCCCCACCCTCGCCGGTCGAGCGCCGCATAAGATAGCGCGCCCGACCTGTCCAGCTTCGGCTTTAAGGGGCCGGTGCCGCACTTCGAAACATAGTTTTATTGAACCGCGTCTTTCAACACTTTGCCGGGGCGGAACTTGGGCTGCGAGCTGGCCTTGATCGGCATCGGTTCGCCGGTGCGCGGGTTGCGCCCGATCGACGCCTTGCGCCGGGTCAGCGAGAAATTGCCGAAACCGACCAGCCGCACCTCATCCCCGCGCTTGAGCGCCGAGGTGATCGTTTCCAGCATGGTCTCGACCGCGCGGCTCGCATCATTGCGACTCAACCCGGCGCGATCGGCGACATGGCCGATGAGTTCCTGCTTGTTCATTCCCAACCTGCTCCCCGAAACCGTGCGTGACTCGCGCCGCGCATCCGCAGTTCTTAAGGCAAGTGTTTAAAGCGAAGTCAAAGCCCTAATGGCGGACCGTCGCCGCTTCGCCCTTGGGGTGCGGCGGAACCACGGGTTCGGCGGCATGCTCGTCGGCATCGGTCCATTCGATCGGGACCAGCGGCTGGGTCAGCGCGCGCGCCAAAACCTCGTCGACATGCGCCACGGGAATGATTTCAAGCGCCTCGCGAACCGAAGCCGGAATTTCGACCAGATCCTTTTCATTCTCGGCCGGGATCAGCACGGTCTTGATTCCGCCGCGCAGCGCGGCAAGCAATTTCTCCTTCAACCCGCCGATCGGGAGAACGCGACCGCGCAGCGTGACTTCGCCGGTCATCGCGACATCGCGGCGCACCGCAATCCCGGTCAGCGTCGAAATCATCGCGACAACCATCCCGACCCCCGCCGACGGTCCGTCCTTGGGCACCGCGCCTTCGGGCAGATGGACGTGAATGTCCTTGCGCGAAAAAATGCTCGGCTTGATCCCATAGCTGGGGGCGCGCGCCTTGACGAAGCTCATCGCCGCCTGGATCGATTCCTGCATCACTTCGCCGAGCTTGCCGGTGGTTTTGACCAGCCCCTTGCCGGGCACGGTGACCGCCTCGATCGTCAGCAATTCGCCGCCGACCTCGGTCCAGGCGAGCCCGGTGACCGCGCCGATCTGATCCTCTTCCTCGCCGACGCCATAGCGATATTTCCGCACCCCCAGATATTCGTCGAGGTTGGCGTCATTGAGCTCGACCGTTGTGACCTTGCCTTCGAGGATCCGGCGGAGTGATTTACGCGCGACCTTGGCCAGTTCGCGCTCGAGCGTGCGGACCCCGGCTTCACGGGTGAAATGCCGGATGATGCCGCGCAGGCCGTCGTCGGCAAACGCCATTTCCTCGGGTTTGAGGCCATGCGCTTCCATCTGCTTGGGAATCAAATGGCGCCGCGCGATCTCGACCTTCTCGTCCTCGGTATAACCTTCGAGGCGGATGACCTCCATCCGGTCGAGCAAAGCCTGCGGCATGTCGAGCGAGTTCGCCGTGGTGACAAACATCACGTCCGAAAGGTCATAGTCGAGTTCGAGATAATGATCCTGAAACTTGGCATTTTGTTCGGGGTCGAGCACCTCGAGCAGCGCGGACGCCGGATCGCCGCGGAAATCGGTGCCGAGCTTGTCGATCTCATCAAGCAGGAACAGCGGGTTGGACGTCCCCGCTTTCTTCAAATTGGTGATGATCTTGCCCGGAAGCGAGCCGATGTAGGTCCGCCGGTGGCCGCGAATCTCGGCCTCGTCGCGCACCCCGCCCAAGGACTGGCGCGCGAATTCGCGACCGGTCGCACGGGCGATCGATCTGCCGAGCGAGGTCTTGCCGACACCGGGAGGCCCGACGAGGCACAGGATCGGGCCTTTCAAGCGGTTGGTGCGTGCCTGCACCGCGAGATATTCGATGATCCGGTCCTTGACCTTCTCAAGCCCGTAATGATCCTCGTCGAGCACCGTCTGGGCTTCGGCGATGTCGCGCTTGACGCGACTCTTCTTGCCCCACGGCAGTCCCAGCAGCACGTCGAGATAATTGCGCGCGACGGTCGCTTCGGCCGACATTGGCGCCATCGACTTTAATTTCTTGAGCTCGGCGGTGGCGCGGACGCGGGCTTCCTTGGACAGCCGTGTCTTGCGAATCATCTGCGCGAGTTCGGCGAGCTCGTCGCCGCCATCCTCGCTCTCGTTACCCAATTCGCGCTGGATCGCCTTCAACTGCTCGTTGAGATAATATTCGCGCTGGGTCTTCTCCATCTGGCGCTTGACCCG
>JANPMU010000321.1:0-3700 GCA_031427095.1 Sphingomonas sp. | reverse complement strand
TTGATCGACGCCGGCTGGCCGGTCGTCGTGATCGACGACCTCAGTACCGGTTTTGCCGAACAGGTTCCCGCTGCGGCGACCTTTGTTCAAGGGGACGTTGGCGATCAACGGCTTGTCGGAGAGCTGATCGAGCGCCACGCGATCGGCGCGATCATGCATTTCGCGGGCTCGATCATCGTCCCGGAGTCGGTAGAAAATCCGCTGAAATATTATCACAATAATACGGTCAGGAGTCGCGCACTGATCGAAACGGCGATTCAAGCCGGCGTTCCCCATTTCATCTTTTCGTCAACCGCAGCAGTCTATGGCGTCCCTTCCCAAAGCCGGGTTGCCGAGACCGATCAGACCGTCCCCGCGAGCCCCTACGGCTGGTCGAAACTGATGACCGAGCAAATGCTCGCCGATGTCTCGCGCGCTCATCCGCTCAATTATTGCGCGCTTCGCTATTTCAATGTGGCGGGCGCGGATCCGAACGGCCGCTCGGGCCAGTCGAGCCGATCCGCGACCCATCTGGTCAAGATCGCGGTCGAGGTGGCGACCGGCAAGCGCGACCTGGTTTCAATCTATGGCGACGACTATCCAACCCCCGACGGAACCGGCGTCCGCGACTATATCCACGTATCGGACCTTGCCGACGCCCACGTCCACGCGCTCGCTTACCTCCTCGAGCACCCCTCGACGAGCCAGGTCATGAATTGCGGTTATGGGCGCGGGTTTTCGGTCATGGAGGTGATCGACGGCGTCGAGCGCGTCAGCCAGCGAACCATCGCGCGACAGACTTCGCCGCGCCGCGCCGGTGACGTTCCGGAACTGGTTGCCGACAACAGCCGGATCATGACCACCCTCCCCTGGCGACCACAGCGCGCCGATCTCGACACGATCATCGCCGACGCACTGGCGTGGGAAATCCGCCTCTCGACCCGATCGAGCGAACCCTGCATTCCATAGGGTGAGACCCGTCATCCACCCGCCTGCGATGCCCGCGCGGCCTCAGAGTGGCAGAATTTACGAATCCTTGATGAGCGCGCTTTACGCTGTGCAGATGGTCACCCGCGCCCTTGCCCGCTGGTCGGTTCTGGCGCCCTGCGCGGCGGGGTTGCTGATCGCTGCAGCCTGCTCGCAGGCGATGCCGGTCCCCAACTGGCCAGGACGCGCTTATGGCCCCATCGGTCGCCCGATCATTGAGCAGGCGCGATTGTTCGAACGTCTTCTCGCGGCCCATAATCGCGAACGCATCACTGTCAACATCCCGACACTGGTGTGGGATCCAGCACTGGCGGAAGCCGCTGCAAGTTATGGACCGAGCCTCGAAGCGCTCGGCCGTCTCGATCATTCACCGCGCGCCTCGCGGCCCGGCCAACGCGAGAATCTGTGGCAAGGGACACATGGTGCGTTCTCGCCGGAGCAGATGGTCGGCAGCTGGATCGAAGAAAAAGCGATGTTCAGAGCGGGGGTATTTCCCAACGTCAGCACGACCGCGAACTGGATCGACGTGTCCCATTTCACGCAAATCATCTGGCGGTCGACGACCCATGTCGGCTGCGCGGTGCATGAAACGGTGAAGTGGGACTATCTGATCTGCCGCTATTCGCCTCCCGGCAATCGCGACGGATTCGCCGTCCCCTAATCAGACCGACGGCCCGCTGAGGGCAAAGCGCGGGATGGCGACGTCGAACGCCGATCCATTCTCGTCGATCATGTGATAATGGCCGCTCATCGACCCGGTCGGGGTGCTCAGCGGACAACCCGAGACATAATCGAAGCTCGCCCCCGGCGCGATCAGCGGCATTTCGCCGACCACCCCCTCTCCGTGCACTTCGTGGAGCGCGCCGCGGCCGTCGAGGATCTGCCAGCTGCGCGACAGCAACTGGACCGACCGTTTCGAGCCATTCTCGATCCGCACATGATAGGACCAGAACCAGCGGCCACTGTCCGGCGCGGACTGCTCGGCCAGAAAACTGACCGCGACACGCACGGCAATGCCATTGGTCGTGGCGACATTGGGAAAGAACATCGCGAGCGTATCGGTCGGGTGGGCCATGGATCGACGCTAGTCCAGCGCCGCGCGCGGCACAATCCGGCCTGACCGCGCTAACCGCGCCCCGCCGCGCGCTGCAGCCGGTCGACCAGCCGCACTCGTGCCTCGGCGACCGGTGCGGCGCGGTCGGTGATCAGGTCGCGCATCAGGAAATGGCCGGTCAACGCGAGCCCGTCGACGATGTCGCACCAGTCGGCCGGCCCGCCCTCACGGACAAAATTCGGCAGGCGCAGCAATTTGCCCTGATAGGGCGCGGCCGCCCCGGCGCTGACCGCGCAGCCCGAGCGCGGGCTGACCGCGACGAGGTCATCGGCTTGCCCGGTCGCCGCGCATTTTTCCAGGTCGAGCCCGAAGCCGAGCTCGGCGAGCAGCAGCAGTTCGTAACGCACCAGCGCCGCCCCCCACCCGCTCGCCGCCGGTGCCGCCTCGATCGCGCCGAGCAAACCCTCGAGCGCCGAGTGGATCCGCGGATAGGGTAAGGCTTCTGGCAAGGCGGTCGCGGTCAAAGCGCATCCCCAGTCGATCGCCGCAGCAGGGAGCGGCTCGCTCAGCAGGGTTGCGCGGCTGTGGACCAGTTCGACCTCGGCCTGGGCAAGCTGCGCCTCGTTCCGCGCCGACAATCGCGCCGCGACCACATTGCCCGCGATCAGCACCGGTCGCATCCGCCGCCCGCGCGCTCCGCGCACGTAACAGGCCTGAAGCCCATGCTCGGGGGTCATCAGCCGCACCACCGCGCCATGCTCGCCATGAGCGCGCACTCCGCACACGATCGCCTCTGTCTCGAACCGCACTTGCCGTCAGCCGCGCGGGTGGAAATAATCGTGGAGCAGGCGCGCCATCGCCTTCGAGATCCCCGGCGCCCGCTCAAGATCGTCGAGCGCCGCGCCCTTGACCGCACGCGCGGTCCCGAAATGCATCAGCAAAGCGCGCTTGCGGTTGGGACCGATCCCAGGAACTTCGTCGAGCGTCGAGCTGGTCAAGCTCTTGGCCCGCTTGGCCCGGTGCGTGCCAATGGCGAACCGATGCGCCTCGTCGCGCAGCCTCTGGAGATAGAATAATAACGCATTGTTCGGCGGAAAAGTGATTTCGCGGCCATTGGGCAAATGGAACGTCTCGCGTCCGGCGTTACGATCCGGCCCCTTGGCGACCCCGATCACCGGTATGTCGTGGACCCCGGCATTCGCCATGATCTCGCACACTGCCGACAATTGTCCCTTGCCGCCGTCGATCAGCAACAGATCGGGCCATTCGCCGCCGGCGCGATCGGGGTCGTCCTTCTCCAGCCGGGCGAAGCGCCGTTCGAGCACCTCGCGCATCATCCCGAAATCGTCGCCCGGGGTGATCGCGCTCTTGATGTTGAACTTGCGATAACTGGTCTTGGCGAAGCCCTCGGGCCCGGCGACGATCATCGCCCCGGTGGCACTGGTGCCCATGATGTGGCTGTTGTCATAAACCTCGATCCGCTCGGGCGGAGCGGCGAGCTCGAACACTTCGGCCAGCTCGCGCAGCAATTTGCCCTGCGTCGTGCTTTCCGCCATCCGCCGGTCGAGCGCTTCCTCGGCGTTGCGCCGCGCCTGCTCGATCAGTCTGGCCCGGTCGCCGCGCTGGGGCCGCTCGATCGCCACCTTGCTCCCCGCTTGCGCGCCCAGCGCCTCGCACAGC
>JANPMU010000320.1:0-1604 GCA_031427095.1 Sphingomonas sp. | reverse complement strand
GTGCAGCAGAGCGACAGCGCCGCCAATCTCGATACCCGGATGCGCGTCATCCCCGAAGGCTCCGCTGTGCCGCCCGCACTGCGTAGCGCGATCGCGGGCACCCGCTATTGCCGCGTCGGGCGCTGCGTCCTGACCCTGGTCGATGCCGACCGCGCACTGGTGGCGGGGCCATTGTACAAAGACGACACGATCGAAACGGCGAGAATGACACGGCAGCGCGACGGCAGATGGTCGCCATATGAGAATTGGGTCGCGGTGGCACCCAAGCCGCCCTTCCGCCCCGACCTCGCCACCGCGCCGGTCGAGCTGCGCACGGTCGAGCGACGCCAGTTGTTCATCGACGGCAAGCCCGTCGGCGAGGCGTTCGAATAAGCGATTCGCATAGCGCCGCGCTTGAAGCGGCCATGCACCCCTGCTAGCCGCGCCGCATGTCCGTAAATCCCGAACAGGTTCGCCACATCGCCAAGCTCGCGCGGATCGCGATGAGCGACGGCGAGATCGAGGCTCTCGTGCCCGAGCTCAACAATATCCTCGGCTGGGTCGATCAATTGTCACAAGTGAACACCGACGGGGTCGAGCCGCTGACTGCGGTGATCGCCAATACGCTGCGGCTGCGCGAGGATGTTGTCACCGACGGCAACGTCCGCGACGACGTGCTGGCCAATGCGCCCAACGCCGAGCACGGCTTTTTCGCCGTGCCCAAGGTGATCGAATGATCGCCGCAGGACGGCATTCGATCATCCCGGACTTGATCCGCGATCCAGGGATCAACGACTCTTGACCGACCTCACCAACAAAACCATCGCCGAGCTTCGCGACGGATTTCGCAGCGGCGAGTTTTGCGCGCGCGAGATCGCGCAAGGCTTTAACCAGGCAATCGCCGGCGCGCGGACGCTCAATGCGTTCACGGTCGAAACGCCCGAGCTTGCGCTCGCGGCGGCCGACGCCGCCGATGTCGCGCGTGGCTCAGGCGAGCTCGGCGCTCTTTCGGGCATTCCGCTGGGAATCAAGGATTTGTTCGCGACCGAGGGGGTTGCGACGACTGCCGGAAGCAAGATTCTCGGCGGGTTCAAGCCGCGCTATGAATCATTCGTCTCGGCCAAATTGAAGGCGGCGGGCGCGGGGATGCTCGGCAAGTTGAACATGGACGAATTCGCGATGGGATCGTCGAACGAGACCAGCGCTTACGGCCCCGTGATCTCGCCGTGGAAGCGCAACGACGGCGCAAATGCCGCGCTGACCCCGGGCGGATCGTCGGGCGGATCGGCGGCGGCGGTCGCGGCGGGCCTGGCGCCTGGCGCAACCGGGACCGACACCGGCGGATCGATCCGCCAGCCCGCCGCGTTCACCGGCATTTGCGGGATCAAGCCGACCTATGGCCGCTGTTCGCGCTGGGGGATTGTGGCGTTCGCCTCCTCGCTCGACCAGGCCGGGCCGATGGCGAAAACGGTGCGCGATTGCGCGATCATGCTTGAGGTGATGAGCGGGTTCGACCCACGGGATTCGACCTCGCTCGACGTCGCGGTGCCCAAATATGAATCAGGTTTATCAAGCAATCTCAAAGGAAAACGCGTCGGAATTCCGACCGAATATCGGATCGACGG
>JANPMU010000319.1:0-3600 GCA_031427095.1 Sphingomonas sp. | reverse complement strand
TCGACATGCTTGCGATACTCGTCGAGCGTGGTCGCGCCGATGCAGTGCAGCTCGCCGCGCGCCAAGGCCGGCTTGAGCAAATTCGACGCGTCCATCGCGCCTTCGCCTTTGCCGGCCCCGACCAAAGTGTGCATTTCGTCGATGAACAGGATCACTTCGCCCGCGGCCTGCTTGACCTCGTCGAGCACGCCCTTCAATCGCTCCTCGAATTCGCCGCGATATTTCGCTCCCGCAATCAGCGACCCCATGTCGAGGCTGAGCAAGCGGCGATCCTTCAAGCCGTCGGGGACATCGCCATTGGCGATGCGCAGCGCCAGCCCCTCGGCGATCGCGGTCTTGCCGACCCCGGGCTCGCCGATCAGCACCGGATTATTCTTGGTCCGCCGCATCAGCACCTGGATCGTCCGGCGGATTTCCTCGTCGCGGCCGATCACCGGGTCGAGCTTGCCCTCGCGCGCCACTGCGGTGAGGTCGCGCGAGAAGCGCTTCAAGGCGTCATAGCGATCTTCGGACGACTGGCTGTCGGCGCTGCGCCCGCCGCGCAGCTGCTCGATCGCCGCGTTGAGCCCCTGCGCGGTCAGCCCCGCCTTGGTCAGCGCCGCGCCGACATCACTGCTTTTGGCCAGCAGCATCGCCAGCAGGATCCGTTCGACCGTGACAAAAGTGTCGCCAGCCTTTTTGGCGATGTCTTGCGCCTGGTCGAGTACGCGCATCGTATCACCGTCGAGCGCGGGCGCCGACGAAGCCCCGCTCCCGGTCACCGCCGGCAATTTGTCGATCAAGCCATCGACTTCGCGCAACGCCGCTGTGGCATCGCCGCCCGCCGCGCCGATCAGCCCCGCCGCCATGCCTTGTTCGTCGTCGAGCAGCGCCTTGAGCAAATGCGCCGGGACAATCCTTTGGTGATTGAGCCGCACCGCGATCGTCTGCGCCGCCTGGAGGAAGCCGCGCGCGCGATCGGTGAGTTTCTCAAGATCCATGCGTCAAATCCCCGAATGCCTCGCTCGGCATATGGCGTTCCCGATGATCAACTCAAGGGTTTGGTGGATTGACGGGTGCGGGTGCGAGCGGCTCCATCGCAATAGGAACCGCCACAGCCGGCACGCGATTGGCGGCCGCCTGGGTATTGAGGTCCGCCAACACGTCGGTACAGGCGAGCGCGCTGCCGCTGCCGTCGGTGCCCCATTTGCGAAACTTCTTCGAATCGACGTGGAACCGCAGCCCCTTGTAAAAGCCCATGCCGACGTCGAACCCGGTCCCGCGCCACGCGTGGATCGCGCATAGCCCGCGGATCATGTCCTCGCGACCCGTCGGCTTGAGCGGCACCAGGTCGATCGCGAACAATTGGCGGTGAGCGCTTTCGGCGGCTCCTCCGGCGCAGGCATTGAGCGCGGGGTTGCGATAGACCGACACCGGTTCGACCGGCCCGATCACCGGAATGACATGGGCGCGAATATATTTAAGCGTCTCGACCAGATTGACCCATTCATTGGGCGGCGGCACCTCGAATGGCTGCGCGCTGCATTTTTGCCAGTCGGTCGCGGTGCGCAGCAATTGCCAGGTCGGAACTATTCCGCTTAGGCCTTGATTCATCAGGAAATTCTCGAACCCGCGAATGAACATCGGGCGATACGACTGGGCGGCGAGCCATGTCGCATAGCCCGGCTCATCCTGCCCCGCGGTGACATAATCCGCAGACGGATTCCACGCCATCGACGGCCCCCGCACCGGCTGCGCACGCGCGGGCAGGGCGGTCATCAGCAGCATCAGCGCAAGAGCCCAACGGATCATCATCGCTTTATACGCGCGTGGCGGTTGAAAAGCTCCTGAACGGCGCCCACTTTTTGACCATGGCCAGACCGATCGACGTTTCGCTTGCCCACACACTCGGCCGCAAGGAAGCCCGCCGCCGGATCGCCGCCAATATCCACAGCTTGAAGGAGCATATCCCGGGCGGAGCGACGGTCACATCGAGCTGGGTCGGCGACCGGCTCGACCTTGACATCGGCGCGATGGGCCAGAGCGTCGAAGCCCGGATCACGGTCGAGGAAACCGCCGTGCGCTGTCACGTCATGCTCCCCGGGATGCTGGCCCTGTTCGCCGCGCCGATCGAAGCTTTGCTCAACCGCAAGGGCAGCGACCTGCTGCTCGAGGACCACCGCAAGAAGGACTGACTCGGCAACGCAGGCTTGCGCCTTTCACCGCATTCCCTAGCATCACCTCTCTTCAGGGGGAGCAAGGCATGCGGCATTTCGCGGTGATCGGGTCGGGACCGGCGGGCTTTTACACCGCCGAAGCGCTCGCCAAGGCCTATGGCGACGCGGCCCGCATCGACATCATCGACCGCTTGCCCGTCCCCTACGGCCTGATCCGCTTCGGCGTCGCCCCCGACCATCAATCGATCAAGGCCGTCTCCAGGCGCTACGACAAGGTCGCCGAAAGCGCCGGGGTCCGCTTCGTCGGCAATGTCGCGATCGGCGACGCGGTGACCATCGATGAATTGCGCGGGCTGTACGACGCGGTGATCCTCGCCACCGGCGCCCCGCACGACCGCAAACTCGGCATCCCCGGCGACGATCTGCCCGGCGTGATCGGCTCGGCGGCGTTTGTCGGCTGGTATAATGGCCACCCCGATTTCGCTCATCTTGCCCCGCCGCTCGATGGCCAGGCTGCGGCGATCGTCGGCAATGGCAATGTCGCGCTCGACGTCGCCCGCATCCTCGCCAAGACCCGCGCCGAATTTGCCGGCTCGGATATCGTCAACCATGCGCTCGACGCGCTCGAAGCGTCGGCGATCCGGACGATTACCCTGGTCGGCCGCCGTGGTCCGCACCAGATCGCGATGACCCCCAAGGAATTGGGCGAGCTCGGCCATCTCGACGATGCCGGCCCAGCGGTCGAGGCGGCGGACCTTCCCCCCGAAGCCGATGACGCCGCGCTCGAACCCGGCCAGCGCAAGTCGGTCACCCATCTGCGCGATTTCGCCGCCAACCCGCGCCAGGGCAAGGCCAAGACCATCGCCTTCGATTTCTTCGCCAGGCCGGTCGCGGTCGAGGGCGAGCGCCGCGCCGAGCGCCTGATCGTCGAGCGCACCCGGCTCGACGAGACCGGTCGCGCGCTCGGCACCGGCGAAACCTACACCATCCCCGCCTCGCTGATCGTCAGCTGCATCGGCTACTCGACCCCGCCGATCGACGGCGTGGCGTATGACGACGCGGGTGGCCGCTTCGCCAACGTGGCGGGCCGCATCGCCGACGGCCTCTACTGCGTCGGCTGGGCGCGGCGCGGGCCATCGGGGACGATCGGCACCAACCGTCCCGACGGCTATGAGGTCGCCGAAGCGATCGCCGCCGCATTGCCCGGCGACGGAGGCCGCGAAGGCGGGGCAGGGCTCGACGCCTTGCTCGCCAGCCGCGCCATCTCGCCCACCAGTTTCGCCGACTGGCGCCGGATCGAAGTCGCCGAAACCGCCGCCGCGCGCGAAGGCAGCCCACGCGAAAAAATGATCCGCCATGAGGATTGGCTCAATGTGCTGGGGCGCGCTTAGCCGTCATCCCGGGCTTGACCGGGGATCCATCGACCTGTGGCGCCGGGAGGCAG
>JANPMU010000318.1:0-2275 GCA_031427095.1 Sphingomonas sp. | reverse complement strand
TCGCGCATGGTGTAGAGCCCAGCGTCCTTGCCATGCAGGTATCGCGCGGCGGCGAGCGCTCCGCGGGCGAAGATGGCGCGGCTTTCGGCGCGGTGCGACAGGATTAGCCGCTCCTCGGTCCCGGCGAAAATCACATCATGGTCGCCAGCCACGGTGCCGCCGCGCACGCTGGCAAAGCCGATCGCCCCCACGCGGCGCTTGAGACCCGAGCCCTGGCGCCCTCGATCCGACAACGCGTCGAGATCGATGCCGCGCCCTCGCGCCGCCGCTTCGCCCAGCACGAGCGCAGTTCCCGACGGAGCATCGGCCTTCATCCGGTGATGCATCTCGACGATTTCAATGTCCCAATCGCTGCCCAGTACCCGCGCGGTGCGCTCGACGAGATCGGCCATCAGCGCGACCCCCAGCGAGGTATTGGCCGCGCGCAGTACCGCGACCTCGCGCGCCGCTTCAGCGATCCGCCGCGTGGCGAAATCGTCGAGCCCGGTGGTGCCGATCAAAATCGGAATGCCGGCAGCGACGGCGCGGTCGAGACTCGCCTGCAGCGCGACCGGCGCCGAAAAATCGATCAGCACATCGCCATGATCCGGATCGATCGCGAAACCGGGATCGTCGGCGACCGCAGCCGTGATCGCTCGCCCCATCCGGCCTTCGGATGCGGTTAGCGAAAGGCGGATGGGCTGGTCATCGGTGCGCATGGGAAACGTGATGGCGCAGTGCCGGTGCGCGCGCAACTGCCACGCACCGGTCCACCCGCGATCAGCGCTTCAGCATTTCGCGATACAATATGCTACCCATTTGTCGACGCATCGTGTTGCGGCCGCCGCTCGCCGTCGCCGCTGCATGATCGTCCTGATTCATGCGCTTGCTAAGGATCGCGTTGCGTCGTTCGGCCTCGACCGCCGTCGGCATATCGGCAAAGCGGGTGATGAGGACGATATTGGGCTCGCCGTCGCGTGGATTGACGCTTTGCAGCACATGATAATCGAGCAGCCAGCCCTGCGATTTGGAAAATTCCTGGTTCGCTATCCAGGTCTTGGTCAGATAGTCCATGTAATTCTGCATCTGTCCGTCTGCGACGTCGATCCTGCCAGCGGTCCACATCGCGCCCGGCTTCATCGTACTGTCCTGCGCGAAGGCAGGTGCGGCCGACAGCATCATTCCCGCCGCAAGGGCGGTCAGTATCAACTTGCGCATGATAGTCTCCCTTTATCGCGGACGGGACCACCCCTTCCGCATCGGGAACGGCGTTGCCAACGCAACGGGTGCCACAAACAAGGGCAGGCGTCGTTCCGGGGGCAACACAAGCATGACGCGCCGAGTCGTTCCTAGCGCAAAATTAATGCCGGTTGTTATGCTTGCTTCGGCGTCGACAGGCGCTAGCCCTTTGGCAATGTCATCGATCGTCATTCTCACCGGCGCGGGAATTTCCGCCGAATCCGGGCTCGCGACCTTTCGCGCGGCCGACGGGCTGTGGGAGGGGCACCGGGTCGAGGATGTCGCGACCCCCGAGGCTTTTGCCCGCGACCCGGCGCTGGTCCATGATTTTTATGATGCGCGGCGGGCGCGGCTGGGCGAGGTCGAGCCCAATGCGGCGCATGTCGCGCTCGCGCGGCTCGATCAGCAATGGCCCGGCGACTTGCTGATTGTTACGCAGAATGTCGATGATTTGCACGAGCGGGCGGGGGCCAAGCGCCTGCTCCATATGCACGGCGAACTGCTGCGCGGCTGGTGCCTCGCGTGCGATGAGCGGTTCCGCTGGACAGGACCGATGGGCGACACGGCAAGCTGCCCGTCATGCCAGTTGAGCGGCAGCGTCCGCCCCGACATCGTCTGGTTCGGCGAAATGCCTTACGCGATGGAGCGGATCGAGGCCGCGCTCGGCGGGTGCGACCTGTTCATATCGATCGGAACATCGGGCGCGGTCTACCCCGCCGCAGGCTTCGTCCAGACCGCGAAATACTGCGGGGCCGCAACGCTCGAGATCAATCTCGACCCGAGCATGAGCAGCAGCTTTTTCGACGAGAGCAGGACGGGGAGGGCGGCGGAGCTGGTGCCGGCGTGGGTCGAGCAAGTGCTGGGTTCCCCGCCCGTGCACGGGCGGGGATTTTAGTCCGCCCACTCAAGCCCGATATCGCGATAGAGGCTGCGGTCTTCGTCCCATTTGGGGTTGACCTTGACGTGCAGGAACAGATGGACCTTGCGCCCGAGATGTTCGCCGATGGCCTCGCGCGAAGCCTGGCCGATCGCTTTCAGTCGCGATCCGCCCTTGCCG
>JANPMU010000317.1:0-2223 GCA_031427095.1 Sphingomonas sp. | reverse complement strand
CAGGAGCGGCTGACCCACCTCGCCAACATGGACGTATTGTCGGGCCTGCCCAATCGCGGCCGGGTTCGCCAGTTGCTGGGCGAGGCGCTGCGCACCGCGACCACGTCGAATGTGCCGTGCGCGATCATGTTCCTCGATCTCGACGGGTTCAAGCCGGTCAACGACACCTTCGGTCACCCCAAGGGCGACGCCGTGCTCCAGGCGGTGGCCAAGCGCCTGTGCGAACAGGTCGGCCCCGACGGCCATGTCGGGCGCATGGGCGGCGACGAATTCGCGATTGTCGTGACCGACGCGCAAAGCCGCAAGCAGGTCGAGATGCTCGCCGATTCGATCATCAAGTCGATCGCCTCGCCCTACATGATCGACCAGATCGAGATCCGCATCGGCGTGTCGATCGGCTGTTCGTTCGGGCCGATCGACGGCGCGACGGTCGACGACCTCATCCTCAAGGCCGACCTTGCGCTGTACGAGGCCAAGGGCGCCGGGCGCGGCATCGCCTGCTATTTCTCGTCCGAACTCCAGTCAGAGCAGGAAGACCGGGTCAAACTGGAAACCGATCTGCGCCAGGCGCTCCCGGCCAGGCAGTTCCATCTCGAGTTCCAGCCTCTGGTCAATGCCCAGACCCAGAAACTGGTCGGGTTCGAAGCCTTGTTGCGCTGGAACCATCCGCAGCGTGGGCTGGTCCCGCCTTATGTCTTCATCCCGGTCGCCGAGGAAGCGGGACTGATGGTGGCGATCGGCGAATGGGTGGTCAACGAGTCGATCCGCGTCGCCGCGAGCTGGCCCGAGACGATCACCGTCGCCTTGAACATCTCGCCCAAGCAACTGGTGCAGCCGACGCTGCCCAACATCGTCAGCTCCGCGCTGGCCAAATATAAGCTGCCCGCCAACCGCATCGAACTCGAAGTCACCGAAGGCGTGTTTCTTGGTGACAGTCGCGTCACGCTTGACGTGCTCGGCCGGCTTCGGGCGCTCGGCGTCGGCATCGCGCTCGACGATTTCGGCCCCGGTTATTCATCGATCGGTTATTTGAACAAAGCGGTGTTCCACAAATTGAAGATCGACGGCAGCTTCGTTCGCGAGGCCGGCACGCGGCCCGAAAATGTCGCGATCATCCAGTCGATCGTCCAGCTCGCCAAGAGCTTTCGCATGTCGGTCACCGCCGAAGGGGTCGAGACCGCTGCCGATTTCGAACGCATGCGCGATCTCGGCTGCGACACCATCCAGGGCTATTTGTTCGGGCGCCCGTTGAGTTACGACCGCGCCAACCAGATGGTTCTGGGCCTGTCCGAACGACGCAAAGCGGGGTGAACCGACTTCATTTCCATAAAATTTGAAATGTCCTTGACTGGCGGCTAGTCCCGAGTCATTTCCACGTTCATCGAAACGTGGAGTCATCGCCGTGCAACCTGGTGTTGTCGTAACAAGCCTGTCCGCCCTTGCCCAGGAGCATCGCCTCGCTGTGTTCAGGCTGCTCGTGCAGTCGGGTGAACCGGGCATGGCGGCAGGGCAGATCGCCGAAGCGCTCGGACTGCCCAACAGTTCGCTGTCGTTCCATCTCGCCCAGCTTCACCGCGCCGGATTGATCGCGCAGGAACGCCAGAGTCGTTCCCTGATCTATCGCGCCGACTATTCCGCGATGAATGCGCTCCTGGCCTACCTCACTGAAAACTGCTGCGGCGGGGCACCCTGTGCGCCAGCGTCGGTTGACGCCACGATGACGGAGCTTTGCGCATGACCGGTCGCCCGTACAATGTGCTGTTCCTGTGCACCGGCAATTCGGCGCGCTCGATCCTCGCCGAGGCCTTGCTCAACCAGATGGGCGAAGGCCGCTTCCGCGCTTATTCGGCAGGCAGCTTTCCAAAAGGCGAGGTCCATCCCGTCGCGCTGCACGTGCTTCACACGATCGGGTTGCCGACGCTCGGGCTGCGCTCGAAAAGCTGGGACGTGTTCGCCGCGCCCGGCGCGCTTATGCTCGATTTCATATTCACCGTGTGTGACAATGCCGCAGGTGAGACCTGCCCGATCTGGCCGGGTCACCCGATGACTGCGCATTGGGGCCTGCCCGATCCTGCCGAGGCCGATGGCAATGACGCCGAGCAGCATATCGCGTTTCTTGAAACGGTTCGCATGCTTCGCAACCGCATCGCTTTATTCCTTGCGCTCCCGATCGAGACCATCGACCAACTCGCGCTGCAGCGCCGCCTGCGCGAGATCGGCCGC
>JANPMU010000316.1:0-2489 GCA_031427095.1 Sphingomonas sp. | reverse complement strand
TTTCGAAATGAGATAATTTGGAAGCGGCGCGTCGGGATGAGCAGCGCAGTCCATTCATCCAATCGTTTCGGCACGATTACAGACAACATCTTCTTTTACGCGAAGTCCGACAAAGCTAAGTTCGTTCCTCAATACAATTTGAACGACCCCGAATATCAAACCTACATCGCCGAGCGCTTCACATCCGTAGACGAGAGCGGGAGAAAGTTTCAGGCGACGAGCTTGGTGAATCCGGCACCAAGGCCGAATTTGATGTACGATTACAAAGGCTACAAATCACCAACGAACGGTTGGATGATCTCGAAAGAAAAGATGGAACAATGGGATGCTGAGGGCCGAATCCACTTCCCCAAGTCACCTGAAGGTAGATTGCGCCGCAAGAGCTTTGTCGATGAGCTTCGGGGTATGCCCGTTCAAAATCTCTGGACCGATATTCAGGAGTTGAACTCGCAGGCCCAAGAGCGCCTCGGCTACCCCACCCAAAAACCCGAAGCGCTGCTCGAACGCATTATCAAGGCGTCGTCGAATGAGGGCGATGTCGTGCTCGACGCCTATTGCGGGTGCGGGACGACGGTGGCGGTTGCGCAGCGTCTGGGGCGGCACTGGATCGGGATCGACATCACTTATCAGTCGATCTCGCTGATCCTCAAGCGGTTGGCCGACAAATATCCGACCGATTGGCCCGCGATCGAGGCGAATATCCTGCTCGACGGCGTGCCGCGTGATCTTGCTTCCGCCGTCGCGCTCGCCAATCGCAAGGACGACAAGACCCGCAAGGAATTCGAGAAATGGGCGGTGCTGACTTTTTCGAACAATCAGGCGCGGATCAACGAGAAGAAGGGCGCCGATGGCGGGATCGACGGCATCGCTTACTTCCTGATCGACAAGGACAGCAACGGCAAGGCGATCTTCCAGGTCAAATCGGGCAAGTCAGGACGCAAGGAATTGGCGACGCTCAACAGCGACCGGTTGCGCGCGAAGGCCGAGTTCGGAATCCTGATTACGATGGACATGCCGACCGCTGCGATGCGCGAGGAAATCAAGGCGGCGGGCAAATATAAGCACCCGATGCTCAACCGCGAAGACGACCGGTTGCAGGTCATCACGGTCGCTGAGATTTTGCGCGGCGACCGGCTCGATTTGCCGATGGCGCGGGCCGACGCGGTGAAATCGGCAGCGGAGATCGGCGATGCGGATAAACAGGGGTCGCTGATCTGAGGGTGCGTTCGATCGAACCAAAGCTTTGCGTGCCCTCACCCGCCCACGCCTTCGGCGCGGGTCCCTCCCTCTCCCGCAGAGGGGAGAAAGGCTGCAATCGCTACTTGAAACCGCGCCGCTTTGGGCCAGCGGATCAGCGACGGGGAGGGGAGCGGCGCGCTTATTTTCGCTCTATTTGCTTTTCCACCAGGTCGGGCCCCCGATAATCCGGACCAGTGATCGTTCGGCCGCCTTGAGCAGCTTGCGGCGCGATTTCACCTGGTCGTCGATAAGGCTCTTGAGCTGTGCCGCCAGCCTGGCCGCCGCGATTGGTTCAAGGTCCTCGAACAGCGCATTCCGGCCCGCGGCGGCGACCGCTATGTCATTGAACTCGCCCAGGCTGTCCTGCAGCTGCCCCAAAGCTTTGGCAAACGTCCGGCTATGCTTGGCGGTCGCCCGGCCGCGATAGAGCGAAGTGACGAATTCGGCTGCATAGCGCAGCTTCTTCACATCGATCCGCAGCCGGTGCCGTGCGGCATCCGGCATTTCGGCCAGTTGATCACGCAGCCGCCGCAACTTGCGACGCCGCCGCGACAGCACGCGTGCGGCAAACGGAGCAAGCGGCTGATCTCCCTTGGTCTCCTCCTTGCGTGCCAGCCACTCGCCATTTTCGATCCAGCCCGCGAGCTCGAAAAGCAGGCGCTGGAACGGCCCGGCGGCCAGCAACGCCTGCACCGACCGCATCGCCGCATCCCGCCGGGTGCCAAGATAAGCCAGCAGTTCGCTGACATCGTGATCGCCAGCCCGGGCTACCGCCGCGACCTTGACAAGCAGGACGTGCAGGTCGCGGACCGGGCCGAGACCCATGGCAACCGCTTTCAGCTCGGCGTGCAAGACCGGGGTAGCCTCGCCATCCACCACGTCACCAAACAGGCTGTCGGCAGCGCGCAGCCGGCGAATGGCGACGCGGCTCTGGTGCAAGCTCTCGGGATCGCCAGATGCGATCACCAGCGGGTAATTGGCCAGCAACTGATCGAGACAGTTCCACGCGATCGCCTGGTATCCGTTCGCCACATCGATGTCCGGTGACAGCTTCACTGGCCGCGAATGGACCGCCGCTGGCGGCAAATCGAACGCCAGCAAATGGCATTTTTCCGCCTTGCTGCTCACCGACCAGCTCAGTTCCGGCCCGAGTGGCAAGTGGAGCGCCAGCCCCAGGACATCGGCGAGCTTACCCTCGACGAGCTCCATTTCGAGTTCGCACACGGCTTCCTCGCGCTCGCCCGCCCGGA
>JANPMU010000315.1:0-2409 GCA_031427095.1 Sphingomonas sp. | reverse complement strand
GCCATTGTTCGCGCTGACCCTGGTGTCGGGCTGGACCGCCGACCGGCTCGACCGGCGCTGGGTCGCGCGCGGCGCGATATTGCTCGAACTGCTGTGCGCCGCCGCGTTGGCGCTGCTCGCGTGGCAAGATGCGACGACGCTTTACGCCTTGTTCGCGATCGCCGCACTGCTCGGGGTGGCGCGGGCATTCGCCGGGCCGGCGCTGGGCGCGCTCGCCCCCAACCTCGTCCCGCGCGAGATATTGCCCAAGGCGATCGCTTTGTCGGCGATCGCGTGGCAGGCGGGGGCGATCGCCGGGCCCGCGCTGGGCGGCTATCTCTATGCCGCAGCGCCGCTCGCGCCTTATGCGATGAGCGCGATCCTGTTCGCGGTGGCGCTGATCGGGCTGTTCGCGATCGGACCGGTGGCGCGGCCGGAGATCGACCGCAACGCGCATCCGTGGACCCAGATGGTCGAAGGACTGCGCTACGTCCGGCGCAACCGACTGGTGCTCGGCGCGATCAGCCTCGATCTGTTCGCGGTGCTGCTCGGCGGAGCGACCGCGATGCTGCCGGTGTTCGCTCGCGACGTGCTTCAAGCGGGTCCCGAGGGGCTCGGCCATTTACGCGCCGCGCCGGCGGTGGGGGCGACGCTGACCGCCGCCTGGTTCGCGATCCGGCCGCTGAAGACCAATGTCGGCGCCAAGATGCTGGTCGCGGTCGCGGTATTCGGCGCGGCGACGGTGGTGTTCGGCCTGTCGCGCTCGATGCTCCTGTCGCTGGTCTGCCTCGCGCTGCTGGGCTCAGCCGACATGTTCTCGGTCTATGTCCGCCAGTCGCTGATCCAGCTCTACACCCCCGACCCGATGCGCGGGCGGGTCGGCGCGGTCTCCGGTCTGTTCATTTCGGCTTCGAACGAGCTTGGCGAGGCCCAATCGGGTTTTCTCGCGGCGCTGATCGGGCCGGTCACCGCGGTCATCGCCGGCGGGATCGGTGCGGTCGCGGTGGTCGCGATCTGGGCGTGGAAATTCCCCGAGTTACGCCTTGCGCGGAGCTTCGACCTACCCGATGGTGAACCCGCCAAGCCAATGGAGAGCGCGCGATGAAAGCCCAGTCCATCCTCGACACGATCGGCAACACTCCGCACATCCGGGTCAACCGGCTGTTCGGCGACGCTGCGGAAGTGTGGATCAAGTCCGAAAGGTCGAACCCCGCCGGATCGATCAAGGATCGCATCGGGCTGGCGATGATCGAGGATGCCGAGCGTTCGGGCGCGCTCAGGCCGGGCGGAACGATCGTCGAGCCGACCTCGGGCAATACCGGAATCGGGCTGGCGATGGTCGCCGCGGTCAAGGGTTACAAGCTCATCCTCGTGATGCCCGACAGCATGAGCGTCGAGCGGCGGCGATTGATGCTCGCTTATGGTGCGAGCTTCGATTTGACCCCTCGCGCCAACGGCATGAAGGGTGCCATCGCGCGCGCCGCAGAGATTGTCGCCGCAACGCCGGGCGCGTGGATGCCGCAGCAGTTCGACAATCCCGCCAACATCGACGCGCACGTTCGCACCACCGCCCAGGAAATCCTCGCCGACTTCGGCGACGCGCCGTTCGATGCCTTGATCACCGGGGTCGGAACCGGTGGCCATCTCACGGGCTGCGCGCGAGTGCTCAAGCAGGCGTGGCCGAAATTGAAGGTGTTCGCGGTTGAGCCGACCTTGTCCCCGGTGATCAGCGGCGGCGCGCCCTCCCCGCACCCGATCCAGGGCATTGGTGCCGGATTCATCCCCAAGAATCTCGACGTCAGCCTGCTTGACGGGACGATCCAGGTCACGCCCGACGACGCCAAGGAAATGGCCCGGCGGTCGGCGCGCGAGGAAGGGGTGCTGGTCGGGATCTCGTCGGGGGCGACGCTCGCCGCAATTGCGCAGAAACTTCCCGAACTGGGACAGCGGGCGCGTGTCCTCGGGTTCAATTACGACACTGGCGAGCGCTATCTGTCGGTGCCGGATTTCCTGCCCGAGGAATAGGGTCAAACCACTAATCCTCGCACCGGATTAACCGCGTTGATTCGTCGCGATGTTAACTTGATGCGCGTTAAGTCCACCAAGAGCTTATTTCTCGTGGGGTGAAATGCGCAGATCGCTGGCAAAGGATGCAATCGTCTTCGGCGGAGAATCGGCGGTCCGTGCGTCGGTCAGCCAGGCTCTGTCGTTCGACCTGTCCAGTGCCGAAACGCAGGACGACGAGAATCTCGCCGCACAGCGGGTCGCAAGCTTCGACCATGCCGCGCTCCTGATGCTCGCTACGCATTTGATCTGCGGGCTGGCGTTTATCGCGCTCCACCTTTCGGTCGGGATGGCGGCACTCAAAGGGGCATTGGTCATACTCGGCCTGACGGTCGCGCTAGACGTGGTTGCTGCGATCGTCCTTAT
>JANPMU010000314.1:0-7324 GCA_031427095.1 Sphingomonas sp. | reverse complement strand
CCGTTCCATCATGTCGGAACCACCGATGCGGCACAGCCCGAGCATGATCTCGGCGAAGGCGCGCGGCCGCCGCTCGATGATGACGTTCTGGATTTCCATGTTGATTGCGATGTTGCCGAAGCGGGCGAGCAGCCACGCCGTCTCTTCCATGAAGGCGAGTCCGCCGTGGACGATTTCGAACGTGAGGTCCGGGAAATCCGTCGCGGCGGCTTCGATGTCGCTTGGATTATAGGCGTCCCCGACCGCGAACGGGCCGATCGGGACCGCCTTGTGGACGGCGACGTGCTTGAGGCCATGCTTCTGCGCGGCTTCGTAGAGGGGATAGATCAGCTTGGGATCGTCCATTCGCCAGCTGACCGGCTGCTTGCCGTCATAGCTCGTCGGATAAAGCTTGAGCCCGAGCGGTTTGAGCATGTCGACCTGCTCGCCAATCGACTCGACCGCTTCCTGGCCTTTCAGCGGGTCGACGCAGGCATAAGCGCCGATGAAGCGCGTCGGATAACGCTCGAGCGCCTCAGCGGCTTTCGCCACCGAACAATAGCCGTCCTTGAACGACGCGATCGCGAGCGGATGCATCACCGCGACGTCGGTATCGCTCTCGCGAAACAGGAAGTTGGCGACATCGGGGACCTGCCAGTCGACCAGATATTGCTCGCGGGTCATGGCGTAGCGCGGGTTGGGCGGATCGGCCGCGAGATGATAAGCGAGTTCGACCATGGCATGGCCGAGCAACGGGTCGACCCAGTTCGACGGCAAATGATTATAAGCGTGGGTCACTGCGTCGAGTACGAAATAGTCGCCAATCACCTTGCTTCTCCTTTAGATCGTTCTCGTATTTCTCCAGCCGAATCGGTCGGCGCGGCTTTCACCGGCCTTCCGCCGTGCAGAGGTGCGGGCCTTCCGGCCACTAGCGACCCCATCCCCAAAGAACAGGCAGTAGGGTGGTTTGATAACGCGCTTGCATCAACGACTACAGCGAATTTCGCAGCGTGCCCATCTATCCTCTTCCGGAAAAACCGTCGCTACCGCCCGTCTGCGCAAGCTGGCTTCACGAATAAGCAATCGCACCGTGGCATCTAAGCGTCAATATCGTCGTTGACGTATTTTCGACAGTATCGGTGACAAAATCGCAATGGTTCGATCATCGTGGCGCCGCACGCGCGACAAAACCGCGGCCGAGGCGAGCCTAACCTCGGGGCGCGCCGGCGACGTACAGCACCTGCCCGGTGACGAACGACGAGCGGGGGTCGACGAAGAAGGCGACGGCGTTGGCGATATCGTCGGGCTCGCCGGGCCGCCCGACACTGATCGCCTTCATCATGTCCTCGACAATATCTTCGAAGGGAACGTTCATTCGTGTCGCGACGTCGCGGGTCATGTCGGTCACGACGAAGCCTGGCGCGACGGCATTCGCGGTGATGCCATAGCGGCCAAGCTCGAGCGCCAGGGTCTTGGTCAGCCCCTGGATACCGGCCTTTGCCGCAGCGTAATTCGCCTCGCCGACCACGCCGAGCGCGGCGATGCTCGACAGGTTGACGATCCGCCCCCATGCGGCGGCACGCATATGCGCCTGGACCTCGCGGCACATCAGGAAGACCGAGCGCAGATTGACGTCGATCACCAGATTCCAATCGGCAAGCGTCATCTTGGCAAGCGTGCGGTCGCGAATGATGCCGGCATTGTTGATGAGCACCGTGGGTGCGCCGAGCCCTTCGACGACGGCGGCGACGCCGTCGCGAACGGCTTGCTCGTCCGACACGTCGGCGGCGACGGCGAGGGCGCGGCGGCCGAGCGCTTCGACCGACTGCACGGTCTTGCGGCAGGCGGCGGCGTCAAGGTCCATGACCGCAATGTCGTACCCGTCCGCAGCGAGCCGGGTGGCGATGGCGGCGCCAATCCCGCGCGCGCCGCCGGTGACGATCGCGACCCGGTTCGAAGAAAGCGTCATGTCAGGATAATCCCAGCAGCTTCATCGCCTGCTCGGCGAGCAGGAACTTGCGGGCGCGGCCCGAGGCGGTTGTGGGGATGGCGCTTTCGTCGACAATCAGGAAATGGCGCGGGATCTTGAATCGGGCGAGACGATCCGCAGCAAGCGTCTTGAGCGACTCGACGTCGATCGACGCGCCCGCTCGCGGGACGATGAACGCGACCCCGACCTCGCCCATCCGTTCGTCGGCTATGGGCACGACCTGAGCCTGGAGAACATCGGGGACTGACATCAACAAATCCTCTATCTCCGTCGGCAGCACCTGTTCTCCGCCGCAGCGATAGGATTCCTTCGATCGGCCGACAAGCGAGAGATAGCCGGCTTCATCGAATCGCCCCAGGTCGCCGGTCCTGAGCCAGCCGCGGCGATCGAATGCGGCGGCGGTGGCCTCCGGCTTATTATAATAACCAGCCGTCACGCCCGGGCCCTTGGCGACCAGTTCGCCGATCTCGCCGTCCGCCACAGGCTCCCCGGTCCGCTCGTCGACCGCCTGGTAGACGACCAGCCTTCCCCCCAGCGCCGGATCGCCGACCGGTCCAACATCGCGCGCCCGCCCGTTGGTCGTCAGCAATCGTTCGAAGGGGTCATCGGGGCTCGTCAGCATGGTCGTCGCGGTCGTCTCGCTCATTCCGTAGCCGGTGGTGATCTCGCTCACGCCGAGGACGTCGTGAATCTCGCGCCAGACCCGTTCGGGCGCGCGAGCACCGGATGATAAAGCGCAGTGGAGCGAAGACAGGTCATAGGTCCCGGCCTGCGCCGCATCGATCAGGGCAAGCGTCATCGCCGGGATCAGCAGCGCATCGGTCGCGCGGTGCCGCTCGATCGCGAGCAGCATCGCCTCGGCCTCGAAGCGCAGCTGGGGGATGATCGCGCCGCCGACCCACAGCACCGATAGCATGCCCTCGACATAGCCGTAGACGTGGAACATCGGCAGCGCGAAAATCACCCGGTGACCATCCCCGAAGGCGCGCGCATAGGCGCCGCCGAACGCCGTTCGGGTGAGCATGTCGTGCGTCAGCATGACGCCCTTCGGGGGGCCGGTCGTTCCCGAGGTGTAGATGATGTCGCACACCGCGCCGGGGTCGACGATCGTCTCGTCTGCCTCGCCGCCGTCGTCGAGGGTTTCGAACATTTGCACGCCGGCACGGGGTTCGGTCTCCCCCGTCGGGAAGACCAGGACGTCGCGCAGGCGTGGAAGTGCCGTTCCCCCGGCGTTCGCTTCCCAGCCCGGTGCAATCTCGTCGAGTGCGCGCAGATAATCATTGCCGCGAAAGCTATCCATCGTGACGAGCAGCACCGAGTCGGACTGTTCGAGCAGATAGCGCAGATCGTCCCGCCGATTGAGGATGTTGATCGGCACGGCCACCGCCGCGATTCGCGAGACGGCGTATTTCAGGGCGACGAATTCGGGATAATTGGCGAGGATGATCGCGACCTTGTCGCCCGGCCCGACGCCGCGCCGCTGGAGACCGGCGGCGAGTCGTTTCGACCAGCTGACGATCTCGGCATAAGTCCACGAACGGTCTTCGGTGATCACCAGCGGGCGGGACGCGAATGCCTCAGCCGCTTCGTCGAGCGCCGCGTGCAGGGTGAGGGGGGTCCACTGCGGGAAACGGGCATCGAGGGCCGCCCGCCGCTGGGCGATCGATGCAGTCACGAGCTTGCCGGAACGGGCCATTTTTCCTCGCCTGATCAGTGCCGTGGACGGGCAATCTAAGTGCCTCGGTTCCAAAGCGTCAATGCTGGTGTTTAAAGAATCGGCGGCAGCGGGTCGACCGATCATTTTGACGAGCCGGGCTGGACGGCCTTTGCCAGCGGAAGCGGGTTCACCGGAGTCCACGATAGCGTTGACGTCGCGTTCGAGGTGTGAGATTTACTCGCGCCGAACCCGAGGATGCGCTGATGACTGCCTGTGTTGACGCCGTAATTGTCGGTGCCGGGTTCGCGGGCCTGCGCGCGCTTCATACCTTCCGGGCAATGGGGTTGTCCGTCGCGGTGCTCGAGGCATCCGGCGAGATTGGCGGCGTGTGGAACTTCAACCGCTATCCCGGCGCGCGCTGTGACGTCGAGAGCTATGACTATTCGTACCGATTCTCGCCCGAGCTCGAGCAGGAGTGGCGCTGGACCGAGCGTTACGCCACCCAGCCCGAGATCCTGCGCTACATCAACCATGTCGCCGATCGGTTCGACCTGCGCCGTGACATTTCGCTCAGCACGCGCGTCGTGCGGGCCCAATATGATGAACCAACCTGCCGCTGGCTGATCGAGTCCGAGGACGGACGCACGTGGAATGCGGAGCGAATGATCCTTGCCGTGGGTCAGCTCTCGACGCCCAAGGAAACAGTCTATCCGCGCCAGGACAGTTTCAACGGCCGGATCATTTACAGCGCGACGTGGCCGAACGACGAGGTGAATTTTACCGGCAAACGGGTGGCCATCATTGGCACAGGCTCATCCGGCGTCCAGATGACCCCGGTCATCGCCGCTGCGGCGGACAGCCTGACAATTTTCCAGCGAACCGCCAATTATTCCATCCCCGCAGCCAACTCCCCCATTTCCGAAGTGGAGGATCGTGCGGTCAAGGCGACCTATCCGGAACGCCGCGAGGCGGCGCGAAATTCGCCGAGCGGCCTGGGTTTCGTTCCCGATACGCGATCGGCGATCGAGGTCCCCGCCGACGAGCGCGAGGCGGCATTTGAAGCCGCGTGGAACCGACTGGGTTTCGGATTTGCGCTGACATTCAAGGATATCATGCTCAATCAGGAATCGAACGACACCGCGTCGGAATTTATCAGACGCAAGATTGCTGCCCAGGTTGAGGATCCGGTGGTCCGGGAAAAGCTGATTCCGAAGGACTTTCCCTTTGGCACCCGGCGGCCATCCGTGGACGGTGGCTATTTCGCCGCGTTCAACCGGCCAAACGTCTCTCTGGTCGATATCAGCGAGACCCCCATCGCGGCGTTTACCGAAACCGGAATTCGCACCAGCGATGCGGAATATGCATTCGACATCATCATCTATGCGACCGGCTTCGACGCTTTCACCGGCTCGCTCCTTAGATTTGAAATCATCGGTCGAGACGGGATGACGCTGCAGGAGAAATGGAGCGCGGGGCCCACAAGCTTCCTCGGTATCGGTGTTCACAATTTTCCGAATATGTTCATCATCGTTGGACCCGGGAGTCCCTCGCTGCTCAGCAACGTGCTCCTTTCATCCGAGGAGCAGGTCGACTGGCTCGCGCAATTGTTCGAGCATTGCCGCGCGCATGGTGTGAACGAGGTTGAAGCCACCGCCGAGGCGGAACGAAAGTGGGTCGCGCACGTCAACGACCGCGCCAAGGAAACCCTCTATTTGAAAACGCCGTCTTACTATCTCGGCGCCGAAATGCCGGGGAAACCGCGCGTGTTCATGCCCTATTCGGGTGGGGTGCGCGGGTATCGCCGAATCCTCGAAAAGACGGCGGCCAATGGCTATGATGGGCTCGAGTTGCGCCGTGCGCCTGCCTCCGCCCAGCCGGTTTCCGCCGACCTCAACGGGTAAGGATGACCGAGGCCCCGTTCGCGCCCAGTCCGAGCACGGCGGACATGGCGACGCGCGCGCCGGGCACCTGGTGCCCCTCGGCCTGACCACGCAACTGCCAGGTCATCTCGCAAATCTGGAGCACGGCCTGGGCCGTCGTCGCCTCGCCGAACGACAGGAACCCGCCGCTGGGATTGACCGACAGCTTCCGGCCGATATCGAACCCGCCATTGTCAAGCATCCAGTCGCTCTCGCCGGGCTCGCAGAACCCGAACAGCTCCGGCCAGGCGAGAAGATGCCAAGCGGTGTTATCCGCCATCTCCAGCAGATCAATGTCTGCGGGGCCGACGCCTGCCATGTCGAACGCGCGGCGTACTGCGGTCACCACTTCGCTGGTATGCGGCACGCCCGGGTGGACGGTGCTGGAGATCGTCGGAATGCGCCGTGCCGGGTCGCCGAACTGGCCGGTGGCGACGGCGCACCCGGCGACGCGCACCGGCGCGTTGCCCGCTCGCTTGGCGAAGTCCTCGCTGCCGAGGATGACGGCCGCCGCGCCATCGCTGACCGGGCAAATTTCGAGCAGGTGGAGCGGGTCGGCGACGACCGGGGATGCGAGGACCTCCTCGACGCCGATTTCCTGGCGATAGCGGGCATTGCGGGTCCCGGCGGCATTACGGCGCATGAGCACGGTGGCGCGCGCCAGCGTCTCCCTGCTCGTGCCATGGTCGTGCATCCGGCGTTGCGCTTCGATCGCCCAATAAGCGGGGTTGGTGGCGCCCATCGCGACCCAGCGCAGGTAATCATGGTCGCTGATGTCGTCACTGCTGCCGGGCGGGCGGGGGATGAAACCCTTTGGCATCCGCTCCGCGCCGAAAGCGGCGACAACGTCATACTGGCCGCTGGCGATCATCGCGTAGGCGGTCTGGACCGCGATTGCGCCGGCCGCGCAGGCGCCGCCGACGTTGATGCACGCCATGCCTTGTTCGGCCACGGCCTGTGCCACCTCATTGGCATGGAGGCCCCAGCCCATCCCCCCTTCGAAGCGCGAACTGGCGGCGACAAGGCCCTCGACCTGGGGCCAGTCCAGCGAAGCATCCGCAAGCGCCGCGCCGATCGCCTCCACCGCAAGCTGGACCTGCGGCTTGTCGGGCCATTTGCCCCATGGGTGCGCACCCGCGCCCAGGACGTAGACCGGGCGGCTCAAGACGCGTCCTCGGGCGCAGCATCGGGTGCGAACTTGTAGGTCACTACGGAACCTCGCTCTTCATCGACGTACAGCGGTTCGACCACCAGCCGCAGTGGCATGCCGATCCTGACCTCCTCGGGAGCGATCCCGCTAAGCATCGCCATCACCTGCAGCCCCTCGCCGAGATCGACCAGGCCGATCGCATAGGGCGACCAGTCATCGACCCGGAACAGCGGCGGTGGTCGATAGCGCTGGATGGTGAAACTGTAGAGCGTCCCCCGCGCTGGCAGCAGGCAGCGTGCGACATGTTTCGCGCGGCACTGCGGATTGCGGCAGTTCGTCGCTTGAGGGAAATAGACCGACTGGCAGCCGGTGCAACGCGACCCGATCAGTCGCGGTTCGGAGCCAGCCATTTCGAACAGGCCGTCGGCAACCGGCACGCCGAAATCGAGCGAGGCCGTGGCGCCGGTCACAGCGACAGGATGTCCCTCGTTTCGCGCATGTAGAGCGTGCCGTCGGCGACATCCTCGACGATGACCTCGTGACGTAGATAACGGCGGCCGCGCTTCTCATATTTGTCGATCGCGCGGCTCGTGATCCGCACCGTCGCGCCGACGATGATCGGCGCGAGG
>JANPMU010000313.1:0-5482 GCA_031427095.1 Sphingomonas sp. | reverse complement strand
CTCGATCCGGCGCCGACCAAGGCGCTCTATTTCGTCGCCGACGGCACTGGCGGTCATGTTTTCGCCGAAACCCTCGCCGAACATAATGCCAATGTGCGCAAATGGTACGCCATCCGCCGCGCGCGGGGCGAAATGTAGCGTCTAAAACCCGCTGAGTGCATCCGCCGGGACATAGCCGACGCGCCGTTCGGCACCCGCATAACCCCACGCCCAACCGCGCGTGCAGTCGAGCATCGCAAATCCTTCTCCTGCGGCTAATTGTTTTATTTTGTTCGATAAATCATTTGGCTCTGCGAACAAGGCCGAAGCCTTGACGAGCGTTTTCGGCAATGGCTCGGCATAATGCGAGGCGATTACCTTGGAAGCCAGCGCGGTGTCCGCCAGATCCTTGCGATAGGCATGATATTCAGGATCGAGCGGCCGCGACGGCCCGGTCAGCGCGAAGCCGTCATCGATGGGCGAAGGCGGGCTGGCCGACCGCCGTCCGTCGCGCGGCGGAGTCGTCGTCGTCGCGGAGATTGCGTTTGAACCCTTCAAGGAAATCGGTCCCGTTACTCGTGCGGACAACGAAGATGTTGCGGCGGTCGTCCAGATCGCGCTCGCGGCGGAGATAGCCGAGGGCGCCCAGCGTATTCAAGGCGCGTGTCACGACCGGTTTCGAAACCCCGAGCACCCGGGCCAATCCGCGCACCGTGTGCGGGCCCGGCGTCAGATACACGACCATCAGCAGCGCCATCTGCCGATTGGTCAGATCGGGCTCTCCGGACCGGACATAGCCGATCAGCGCCCGCATCCAATGTGTCAGCGACGATTCGCTCATCAGTCCCGAGTTTCCTGATGTTGCCAGTGAAGTGTTAACCGACCAAACGGCGAAATGTTGCAGCCCATCGGGCGAAAAGGCCGCAAAATGCGACCGATGCCGGCTTCAGCCACGCGAATAGCGTTGCTGGAGCAGTGAAAAAACCGCTCGCAGGCCGACCGCATCGCCCCCTTTTGGCCGCCCCGGCCTTGACGATGTCCGCCACGCGAAGGTGTCGAGATGGGCCCACGCGCGTCCCGCCGGAACAAATCGCTGGAGAAACAAGGCGGCAGTCACCGCCCCGGCCATCGGCGAGTCCGCAGCATTGCTGAGGTCCGCAATGTCGCTCTTGAGCATGTCCTCATATCCGTCCCACAACGGCATTCGCCACAATGGGTCGGCCTGATCGCGACCGCAAGCAAGCAAGTCGTCGGCCAGCGAATCGTCATTGGCGAACATTGCCGGCAGATCCGGACCGAGCGCCACGCGCGCCGCGCCGGTGAGGGTGGCGAAGTCGATGATCAGCTCCGGCTCGCTGTCGCCGGCGCGGGTGAGCGCATCGCCAAGGACAAGTCGGCCTTCGGCATCGGTATTATCGACTTCGACGGTCAGGCCAAAGCGCGACGTGAGGACATCGCCCGGGCGAAAGGCATTTGCCGAGACCGAGTTTTCAACCGCCGGAACAAGCAGATGAAGGCGAATTGGAAGCTGTTCGGCGACAATCAGGCGGGCAAGCGCGATGGCATGGGCCGCGCCGCCCATATCCTTCTTCATCAGCCGCATTCCGCTCGCGGGCTTCAAATCCAGACCGCCCGAATCGAAGCACACGCCCTTGCCGATAATGGCGATCTGCGGGTGCTTTGGATTGCCCCAGTGAAGTTCGATCAGCCGCGGTGCGCGTTCGCGCGAAGCACCGCCGCCGACCGCAGCGATCATCGGGAAGCCTTGTGACAAAGCGTCGCCCAAGGTGACGTCGATGCTGGCTCCACTGCTCGCGGCGAGATCGCGGACGGCCTGTTCGAGCTCGGCGGGTCCCATGTCAGAAGCCGGCGTGTTGACCAGGTCGCGGACCATTGCGGTCGCTTCGGCGAGATGAACCATGGGGTCGATCCGCGAAACTTCCCCGGTCAGCAGTATGCGCTCGGCGTGGGGCTCCCCGGCTTTGGTCTTGTAGCGATCGAAGCGATGCTGGGCGATCAGCCAGCCGAACGCCGCAGGGCCGGGTTCACCCTCGGCCAACTTGTAGGTGCCGCCGGGGAGGGTCTCGGCGAGCCTGGCGAGGCACCAGGGCGACAGCGCCGAGACATTTGCGACAGCAGTCACGACCCCCCATTGCCCATCGGTTGCGGGCAGGATCGCCGAGGCGTAGCCGGTCTGCCCATCGAAGCCCTGCGCCTTGAGCAGCGCCCGGTCGGCGGCGCTGCGCCGCTTGGCCCAGCCTGAGAAGCTGGTCTTGTCGACGAGATGGATCGGATGCGCCTTCTGGCCGCGATCGGCGACCAGCAACGCGGACAGATCGATCTTCACTTCAGTGTCTCCAGCGGCACTCCGAACAGGTCATGCTCGTCGGCGTCCTCGATCGTGACCGGGATGATGTCGCCCTGGGCGAGGTGGCCCGCATCGCGCAGATGGACCTCGCCGTCGATCTCGGGAGCGTCGGCCTTCGAGCGTCCGGTCGCGCCGCCACCCTCGTCGACCGCGTCGATGATCACGTCGAGCGTGAGGCCGATCTTTCGCTGGAGCTTGGCCGCACTGATCCTGGCGGTCAGTGCCATGATCCGCGCAAAGCGCTCCTCCTTGAGCTCTTCGGGCACCGGATCGGGAAGGTCATTGGCGGCGGCGCCGCGGACCGGCTCGAAGCGGAACGCTCCGACCCGGTCGAGCTGGGCCTCCTCGAGCCAGTCGAGCAGATATTGGAAATCCGCCTCGGTCTCACCGGGAAAGCCGACGACGAACGACGATCGGATGGCAATGTCGGGGCAGATGCCGCGCCATTCGGCCAGCCGCTCGAGCACGCGCGCCTCGTTGGCCGGGCGCTTCATCGCCTTGAGGATTTTCGGACTGGCGTGCTGGAACGGGATGTCGAGGTAGGGCAGCACCAGCCCCTCGGCCATCAGCGGGATGACGCGATCGACGTGGGGGTAGGGGTAGACATAATGGAGTCTCACCCACGGCGTCTGACCGTCAGGCGTGCGCAGCTTGCCCATTTCGCGGGCCAGATCGGTCATGTGGGCGCGCACCGGCTGACCATGCCAGTCCCACGCGGCATGCTTCAGATCGAGCCCGTAGGCACTGGTGTCCTGGCTGATGACCAGCAGCTCGCGGGTCCCTGCCGCAACCAGTTTTTCCGCCTCGCGCAGGATCGCGTCGGGGCGGCGGCTGACGAGGTCGCCGCGGATCGACGGGATGATGCAAAAGGCGCAGCGGTGATTGCAGCCCTCGGAAATCTTGATGTAGCTGTAATGGCGCGGGGTGAGCTTGACCCCCGTTGCCGGGACCAGGTCGAGGAACGGTGAGGGGACCGGCGGCGCGGCCTCGTGGACTGCGGCGACGACCGCTTCATATTGCTGGGGGCCGGTCACGGCGAGAACCTGCGGGAAGCGCGCCCGGATGACATCTGCCTCTTTGCCCATGCAGCCGGTGACGATGACCCGGCCATTCTCGGCGATCGCTTCGCCGATCGCCTCGAGGCTTTCTTCCTTGGCGCTGTCGAGAAACCCGCAGGTGTTGACCAGCACGACATCGGCGCCGGCATAGTCGGATGACATCTGATAGCCATTGGCGCGAAGCTTGGTCAGAATGCGCTCGCTATCGACCAATGCCTTGGGACAGCCGAGCGAGACCATGCCGACGCGCGGCGGGGTGGGGAGGATGGTCGCCATGGGAAGTCGAGCCCCTTAGCGAGGATTCGCGGCAAAAGCGAGGCGGAAGGGATTCGCTCGATGGCCGCCGAACGGGCCGCTAAAGTCGCTAAAGTCGCACTACTCACGCGCGTGAGGGATCGGGCGGGGGTGGTGGTGAGGGACAGCGAGAATCGGACCAGCGGATTGCGCATCGGTGAGTCTATGCGCTGATGAGGGGGCTGTAGGACAGGATTTTTCGGGGGGACGCAAGAATTCCGGGGACACAATATTCGGCACGAGGAGAAGGTGGATCCCGCCCTTCGGCAAGCTCAGGACAGGGATCAAGTCCGGGATGACGGGAACGCGGTAATCAGCCCAAACTCACAAAGCTGTCGAGTACGCGCTTTCGCCCGGCGTGCTCGAAGTCGATTTCGAGTTTATTGCCTTCGATCGCTGCGATCGTGCCGTAGCCGAATTTGCCGTGGAAGATGCGCTGGCCCAGCGTGAGGTCGTCGCGGCCTTTGTTGCCGAGGCTGATGGCGCTGGCGCGGGGCTTCGATTGGCGCGCGGGCTCCCCATGATGTGCCGACTCCCCTCACCCTTCCGCCGCTGGCGCGGCTCCCTCCCTCTCCCTCAGGGGGAGAGGGATTCTGCGCCATCCCGCGCTGGAAGCCCGGGCCGCGGGTGCTGCTGCGCATCGACTGGGCGGGGCCGAGATGCGCGAACGGGTCGCCGTGCTCGCTCCATTGCGCGCGCCACAGGCTTGCGCCGCCGCTCATCGTGGTTTCGTGCTCGATGTGTCCGGCGGGAAGCTCGGCGACGAAGCGGCTCGGGATGCTCGACGTCCACTGGCCGTAGATCCGGCGGTTGGCGGCGTGGAGGATGATCGCGCGGGTGCGGGCGCGGGTCAGCGCGACATAGGCCAGGCGGCGTTCCTCCTCGAGGGCAGCGAGACCGCCTTCGTCGAGCGCGCGCTGCGACGGGAACACCCCTTCCTCCCAGCCGACGAGGAAGACGAGCGGAAACTCGAGGCCTTTCGCGGCGTGGATGGTCATGATGGTGATTTTTGGCTCGCCGCGCGCGGCGTCATTGTCCATCACCAGGGAGACATGTTCGAGGAACGCGCCGAGGGTTTCATATTCCTCCATCGCGCGGGTTAATTCGACGAGATTCTCGAGCCGTCCGGCGGATTCGGGGCTGCGCTCGGCGGTCAGCGCGGCGGTGTAGCCGGACTCTTCGAGGATGAGGCGGGCGAGTTCGGGGTGAGGCAGGGTCGCGGCCATGGTGCGCCAGCGGGCGATATCGCCGACGAAGCGGCCGAGGCTGCGGCGGGCCTGCGGGGTGAGCTCGTCGCTGTCGAGCATCGCTGCGGCGGCGAGGAGCAAGGGCTGGTTCGAGGCGCGGGCGAACTGATGGATGTGGGCGACGGCCTTGTCGCCAAGCCCGCGCTTGGGGACGTTGACGATGCGCTCGAACGCGAGGTCGTCGGCGGGCTGGGCTACCAGGCGGAGATAGGCCAAGGCGTCGCGGATTTCGGCGCGCTCGTAGAAGCGGAAGCCGCCGACAATCTGATAAGCGAGGCCGATGGCGATGAAGCGGTCCTCGAACTCGCGGGTCTGGAATTGCGCGCGAACGAGGATTGCGGTGTCGTCGAGGCTGCCGCCGCGGCGTTGGTGGCTCTCGATCTCCTCGCCGACCCGGCGCGCCTCCTCGGGACCGTCCCACACGCCGATGATCTTGACCGGGTCGCCGGCGGGCCTCCGGGAGGCCGGACCTGGCGCTCTGCACCGTCATCCAGGTCAAGGGCTCCGCCCCCCGGCACGTCGGTTCGAGGATGCTC
>JANPMU010000312.1:0-3327 GCA_031427095.1 Sphingomonas sp. | reverse complement strand
GCCGTGCCGACCGCCGACGTCACTCGCTATGAAGCGGCTTTGCTCAGTTTCATGCGCTCGGACCATGCCGACGTGCTCAAGACCATTCGCGACACCAAGGCGCTCGACGACGATACGACCAAGGCGCTGAAGGATGCGCTGGCCGCGTTCGGCAAGACCTTTGCCTGACCCTTTTCCGTTCGTATCGAGCGAAGTCGCGATGCGCCTGTCCCGAGCAGTGCCGAGGGGTCCCTCGATTTCGCTCGGGACGAACGGTTTGAGAGATTGATTTAGATGTCCAACCTCAAGGCCCTCAAGGTCCGCATCGGCTCGGTCAAGTCGACGCAGAAGATCACCAAGGCGATGAAGATGGTCGCTGCGGCGAAGCTGCGCCGCGCGCAGGCCAATGCCGAGGCAGGTCGGCCCTATTCTACGCGCATGGCCGAGGTTGTCGCGTCGCTCGCATCGCGCGTCGCGATCGGGCCGCAAAGCCCCAAGCTGATCGCCGGAACCGGCAGCGACCAGACCCATTTGATCGTCGTCGCCACCGGCGATCGTGGCCTCGCCGGTGCGTTCAACACCAACATCGTCCGCGCCGCGCGGCGCAAGGCCGACGCACTGATCGCCGATGGCAAGACGGTTCATTTCTATTTGGTCGGGCGCAAGGGCCGCCCGGTTATCGCGCGTTTCTATCCCAAGGCGATCGCCGGCCAATATGACACCAGCGCGATCAAGGCGCCGAGCTATGCCGACGCATTGGGTATCGCCAAGGAAGTCACCGAGCGCTTCCTCGCCGGGCAGTTCGATGTCGCCCATCTCGCTTACGCCAATTTCCGCTCGACGCTGTTGCAGGAACCGGCGGTCGACCAGATCATTCCGGTCGCTCCCGCCGAAACCGCCGACGCCAGGGCCGCGCCCGTCGCCATTGCCGCAGTTGAGTATGAACCCGACGAGGACGAAATCCTCGAAGCGCTCCTGCCCAAGAATATCGCGATCCAGATTTATCGCGCGATGCTCGAGAATCAGGCCGGCTTTTACGGCAGCCAGATGAGCGCGATGGACAATGCCACGCGCAACGCCGGCGACATGATCAACCGCCTGTCGATCCAGTACAACCGCCAGCGTCAGGCCGCGATCACGACCGAACTGGTCGAGATTATTTCAGGCGCCGAGGCGCTGTAATTATCGTCACCCCGGACTTGATCCGGGGTCCACCTTCCGTTTTTGAGGACGGTGGATTGAAGCAACTAGGTAGACCCCGGATCAAGTCCGGGGTGACGAAAGAGGAAGAAGCAAGATGGCCACCGCCGCCCCCACCACGGCTCGCAAGACTGCGAAGCCCGACACCACCGCCCCCAAGGGCAGCAATATCGTCGGGCGCGTCGCTCAGGTCATCGGCGCGGTCGTCGATGTTGCGTTCGATGGTGAGCTTCCGCCGATCCTCGGCGCGCTCGAGACCGACAATAATGGCAACCGCCTGGTCCTCGAGGTTGCCCAGCATCTCGGCGAATCGATGGTCCGGACGATCGCGATGGACGCCACCGAAGGACTCACGCGCGGCCAGGAAGTGCGCGACACCGGGGCGCAGATCCGCATGCCGGTCGGCCCCGAGACGCTCGGCCGAATCATGAATGTCATCGGCGAGCCGATCGACGAGCGCGGCCCGATCGGCCACAAGCGCACCGCCCCGATCCACGCCGAAGCGCCATTGTTCGTCGATCAGTCGACCGAAAGCGCGATCCTCGTCACCGGCATCAAGGTGATCGATTTGCTCGCGCCTTATGCCAAGGGCGGCAAGATCGGGCTGTTCGGCGGCGCCGGGGTCGGCAAGACCGTGCTGATCCAGGAATTGATCAACAATATCGCCAAGGGCCATGGCGGCACCAGCGTGTTCGCCGGGGTCGGCGAGCGCACCCGTGAGGGCAATGATCTGTACCACGAGTTCCTCGACGCCGGCGTCATCGCCAAGAATGAAGCCGGCGAAGCGATCAGCGAAGGCTCGAAGGTCGCTCTGGTGTTTGGCCAGATGAACGAGCCGCCGGGCGCGCGCGCGCGCGTAGCTTTGTCGGGGCTGACCATCGCCGAATATTTCCGCGACGAGGAAGGCCAGGATGTTCTGTTCTTCATCGACAACATCTTCCGCTTCACCCAGGCCGGCTCGGAAGTGTCGGCGCTCCTCGGCCGCATTCCCTCGGCGGTCGGCTATCAGCCGACGCTGGCGACCGACATGGGCCAGCTTCAGGAACGCATCACCTCGACCAACAAGGGCTCGATCACCTCGGTCCAGGCGATCTACGTCCCCGCCGACGATCTGACCGATCCGGCGCCGGCGACCAGCTTCGCCCATCTCGACGCGACGACCAACCTCAACCGCGCGATTTCGGTGCTTGGCATTTACCCGGCGGTCGATCCGCTCGATTCGACCAGCCGGATGCTCACCGTCCGCACCGTCGGCCAGGAGCATTACGACACCGCGCGCAAGGTCCAGGAAACATTGCAGAAATACAAGTCGCTGCAGGACATCATCGCGATCCTCGGCATGGACGAGCTGTCGGAAGAAGATAAGTTGACCGTCAGCCGCGCGCGCAAGATCCAGCGCTTCCTGTCGCAGCCGTTCCACGTCGCCGAAGTATTCACCGGCATCCCGGGCAAATTCGTCCAGGTCGAAGATACGGTGAAGAGCTTCAAGGCGGTGGTCGAGGGCGAATATGACCATCTGCCCGAGAGTGCCTTCTACATGGTCGGCGGGATCGAGGAAGCGGTCGCCAAGGCCGAGAAGATGGCGCAGGACGCGTAGATGCTGCATTTCGAGCTCGTCACCCCCGAAAAGCTTGTCCGCTCGGAGGAGGTCCACATGGTGGTCGTCCCCGGCAGCGAGGGGGAATTTGGCGTGATGGAGGGCCACGCGCCGGTCATGACAACGCTGCGCGATGGTGAGCTTGCGGTCTATCGCACGGCGGGCGCCACGCCGGAGCGCATCGCGGTCAGCGGCGGCTTCGCCGAAGTCAGCGACAAGGGCCTTACCGTCCTGGCCGAAAGCGCGAGCGAGGCAACCTGATCGATTTCGTGATCGCGGTTAGGTTTTTCTAAAAGTTTGCCAGCTATTCACCATCCCGAGTTTCCGAATTTGACGGGGCACGGTTGGGCATGAACGCTTTCGGTAAACGTAATGGCGGTAGTAACGGCGGCGGGCAGCGCCCGTCCTTCGGCGTTGCGCGTCCGATGAAGTCCTCGCCCGGTGGATCCACTGCCGGCGGGGATCAATTTCCTCCCGTCGAGGAATTGTCGAACAGTGAAGACAGCGCTGCGTCCGATAATAATGGTGTGCCGCTGGGCGCGATGGAGCGC
>JANPMU010000311.1:0-5356 GCA_031427095.1 Sphingomonas sp. | reverse complement strand
GCCGTCGATCCGCGGCGGGCGGACCTGGAATTGCCACGCCGCCAGCCGCATCGCCCTCGCCAGCCCCGATCCCATCGGCGCTTCGCCCAGCAATGCGCAATTTTCGACATGATAATGGTCGATCGTCTTGCACGCGATCATTGCCCAGCTTCCCGGCTCGACCGCCTTGGGCAGATAATAGGACAGTTGCGCGTCGGTCGGTTCGACCACCCATTCGGCGTTGTAGAGCCGCGCCCCGCCCGGCCCCTCACCCGGGCCCATCACCGCAACGCTGTCGCCGCTCGACGCACTGCCGCTTGCCGCCGACCCCAGCTTGCTGATGTCCGCGGCGGCCAGATCCTCTTTGCTCAGCTCGACCAGCGGCGACTTGGCGAGCGGGATCGGCGGCACTGGCGGGGTCGGCAAATGCAGCGCGGGCGGCTTGGCGGCCTGGCGGGCCTTGGCCGCGACCGTGCGCTTTGGGGGCGCCCGGCGCTTCGCCGCCACATCGGGGGTCAATTGGACCGAAATCGGTGTGCCCGGCACATCCTTCTTGCCGCTCAGCTTCGGCGTCAGCCCGAGCAGAATCAGCAGGAATATCAGCTCGGCCAGAAACGTCAGCCCGAAAACCATCGCCCGCTGGCTCAGGCTTGGCCGCCGCCAGTCCGCCGGATTTTGAAATAACGCACGTCGCATCGCGGCCCGCCTAGACGGCGCTTGTGCCCGCAACAATGCTGATGATGACAGTTATTGGCGATCGGAGACAACGGTCCGTCGCCACCTGCTCCCACGGGGCGAGGTGACAAGCCGCACTGCCTGTCATAGGCTCCGATCCTTCCTTGTCCGCGATGGTGCGGGGGCAGCCTGTCATGTGCGCCCGCCCGTCGTCCGGCCTGTTCTTGCGTGACGTCCATCCGCCGATCGGAGAGCAGCCGTGACACCCGACCCGTCGATTGCCACGACCGCGATGGCCAAGGCGTCGTGGCGCATCTTGCCGCTGCTTGGGCTGGGCTATCTCTTCTCCTTCCTCGACCGCTTGAACGTCAGCTTCGCGGCGACCCAGATGAACCTCGATCTGGGGTTCAGCGCCACCGTCTACGGGATCGGCGCCGGCCTGTTCTTCCTCACTTATGCGCTGCTCGAAGTGCCGTCGGGGCTGGTCATGCCGCGGTTCGGCGCGCGCCGCTGGATCGCGCGGATCATGATCAGCTGGGGGCTGATCTCGGCGGCGATGATGTTCATCCAGACCCCGCTGCACTTTTATGTGCTGCGCCTGTTGTTAGGGGCGGCCGAAGCGGGCTTCTGGCCGACGGCGATCTATTATTTGTCGAGCTGGTTTCCGGGGGCGTATCGCGGGCGGGCGGTCAGCCGTTTCTATTGCTTCGGCGGGGTCGCCTCGATCATCATGGGCGTGATGTCTGGCTGGCTGCTCGACCTCGATGGGCTCGGCGGGCTGCACGGCTGGCAATGGCTGTTCCTCGTCGAAGGGCTGCCGGCGGTCCTGATCGGGCTGCTGATCCTCAAATTCCTGCCCGATGCGCCGGCCAGCGCGCGCTGGCTGAGCGAACCCGAGCGCGACTGGATCGTCGCTGAACTCGCCACCGAAAATGCTCGCCACGGCGCCGCCGTCGACCATCATGTGCTTCGCGCGCTGCGCAACCCGCTGATCCTCCAGATCGCGCTGATCGGCTGCCTGACGATCGGCAGCTATATCGCTTTCCTGCTGATCGCGCCGCAGGTGCTGATGACCGCGACCGGCCTCGATGCCAAGCACGTCGGCTACATCGTCAGCGGCGGCGGCGTGCTCGGGGTGCTCGGCATGCTCGCCTCGGGCTGGCACAGCGACCGTCTCGGGGAGCGCTTCACCCACCTCATCGCCAGCACGCTGCTGGTCGCCGCCTGTTTCCTCGTCATGGCCCTCGCCACGACTTCGGCGATGATGCTCACCGGCTATCTCGCGCTCGCCTTCTTCTGGCCGGCGGTGACCCTGTCGGCCTGCCTCGTTTGCACCGAAGTGGTGCCGTTCCGCATGGTCGCGGTGGCGATGGCCGCGATCAACACGGTGGCCCAGCTCGGCGCCTTTGCCGTGCCGCCGCTGTGGGGGATCAGCAAGGATGCCACCGGCTCCTATGATTTCGGGCTGAGCTTGGTCCCGTTCGCGTTCCTCACCGCTGCGGCGATCGCTCTCCATTTGCGCCGTCAGGTCCGCGCCAGGGGGTTGCTGCTTGCCGCGCCGTTGGCAATTGCCACCTGACCGCTCAGATCCCGCCGGACACGGCCTGATACCCCGCTTCGCCGAGCGCCCCGCCAAGCTCCCCGGCGACCCGCTCGGCCAGCGCCTGATCCTCTGATCGCACGACGAAATTCGCGCCGACCCGGCCTTCGCGGAAAAACGGGTAGCTGCCGATCGACACGCCGTCGTGGGCGCGCTCGGTCTCGCCCAGCATATCGGCGACCTCGCTCTCCGCGACCCACGCGCCCAGGGTCACCGACACCAGCGGCCGCCCGCCCTCCAATGTCCCGGTAAGCGCGTCGAGCATCCCTGCGGTGATGTGCGGCACCCCGGCGAGGATGAACAGATTGCCGATGCGGATCCCCGGCGCGCCGGACATGCGATTGGGGATGAGCTCGGCGCCCTGCGGCACCCGCGCCATCCGCAGCCGCGCCTCGGTCAACCCGCCGCGCGCCGCATAATATTGAGCGAGCATCGCCCGGCCTTCGTCATGCACAATCACCGGCAGCCCGAGCGCGACTCCGATCGAATCGACCGTGATGTCGTCGTGGGTCGGACCGATCCCGCCGGTCGTGAACAGATAGTCATGGGTGGTGCGCAGCGCGTTGACCGCCGCGACGATCCGCGCCTCGACATCGGCCACGACGCGCACCTCGCTCAGGCGAATTCCCTGGACGTTGAGCCAGCTGGCGATCTGCGCGACATTCCTGTCCTGGGTCCGCCCCGACAATATTTCGTCGCCAATCACGACCAGCGCCGCAGTCCAGGTTCGTCCGCTCATCTTTTCCTCATTCGACACTTGGGTTCGCACTCCCTATCTTGGATAGCATGACCGAATATATCACCGTCGATCCGTCCGACAGAGTCGAAGCCCGCACCGGCGCAATCAAATTGCACGGGCCCGAGGGCTTTGCCGGAATGCGCGCCGCAGGCCGCCTCGCCGCCGAGATTCTCGACGGCCTGGTGGCGCATGTCGTTCCCGGTGTCACGACCGGGCAGATTGACGCCATCGTCCATGCCCATACTCTGCGCGGCGGAGGGATCCCCGCCACGCTCGGCTATCGCGGTTTTACCAGGAGCTGCTGCACATCGATCAACCATGTCGTCTGTCACGGCATCCCCGCCGAAAAAATCCTCAAGGACGGCGACATCATCAACATCGATGTCACCCCGATCGTCAATGGCTGGCACGGCGATACCAGCCGGATGTATCTTGTCGGCGAAGTGCCGTTGAAGGCGCGCAAACTGGTCGATGTCACTTATGAATGCCTGATGCGCGGGATTGAACAGGCGCGCCCCGGCAATCGCATGGGCGACGTCTCCAACGCCATCCAGCGCCATGCCGAGGCTCACCGATACGGCGTGGTTCGCGATTTCTGCGGCCACGGGCTCGGGCAGCTGTTCCATGATTCGCCCGAAGTGATCCACGCCGGTCGCCCGGGCACCGGGCCCGAGCTTCGCCCGGGCATGTTCTTCACCATCGAACCGATGATCAACATCGGCAAGGCCGATGTGAAGCTGCTCGAGGACGGCTGGACCGCGGTCACCCGCGATCGCTCGCTCTCCGCCCAGTTCGAACATTCGATCGGCATCACCGACGACGGCTGCGAGATTTTTACGCGGAGTCCGACGGGCCTCGACAAGCCGCCTTACTGAGCGGCCCGACCCGTCACCCGCGTCCGCGCCGGTTCGACGCGGATTGGACATCGACAGTCTTATTTGCCGCAGTGCAGCATAAAAGGTAGCAGCCGCGCCCGCAGCCCGATAGATTGGCTGCGAATCGGTCAATCGGGGAGCCGCGACGTGAAAAAGATCGAAGCGATCATCAAGCCTTTCAAGCTCGACGACGTAAAGGACGCACTTCACGAAGTCGGGGTGAGCGGGATCACCGTTACCGAGGTCAAGGGCTTCGGCCGCCAGAAGGGCCATACCGAGCTCTACCGCGGCGCCGAATATGTCATCGACTTCCTGCCCAAGGTCAAAGTCGAGGTGGTCGTCGAGGACGGTCTGGTCGACAATGTCATCGACGCCATCGCCAACGCCGCGCGTACCGGGCGGATCGGTGACGGCAAGATTTTCGTGACGAATGTCGAGCAGGCGCTCCGCATTCGCACCGGCGATCGAGGTGATGACGCGATTTAGCCCCGTCTTCTCATCCTGAGCCGTCCGCTCATCCTGAGCCTGTCGAAGGGCGCGATCTGACGGCCCCCACCGGTCGTCACCGCGAAACTTGGTCAGGGGGTTGCGCAGTCCGTCACCTTTCTTCTCCCGGCTGGCGCGGGTAAAGGCGGGTGCCGGATCAGGTCCGGCATGACGAACAGGATGTGATGGAAGACCCGCCCCTCGCCTCGATGTCCCCCGAAGAATTGCGTATTGCGATGCGCGCGCTCGGCTACACGACCCAGAGCGACCTTGCCGCCGCGATCGGAGTCAGCCGCTCGACCATCAGCCTGTGGCAGGAAGGCAAGATCGGCGTCCCCCGCCCGGTCGCGATGCTCCTGCGAATGCTGGTCGCCGCGCGGCGGCGGGCGTATTAGAATCCCTCTCCCCTCGAGGGAGAGGGAAGGAGCCGCGGCAAGCGGCGGAAGGGTGAGGGCCAGCTTCACAACTCGAACCCGTTTAACCGGGACGCCCCCCCAAGCCGTCACCCCGGTTGAAGACCCCCCAAAACCGTCACCCCGGACTTGATCCGGGGTCCGCCTGCCTCATCCTTCGCCGACCTCAGCTGCGAACAACGTCGCTAAGCTTTTTCGCCTTCAGCACTCATGACGTCAAGCTTAGTCTGGAGCGCAATGCCCGTTATGGGTGGCAAGCGGACATTGGCACATCATCGCCTATTAGAGGCGGTTCGCCAGCCTATGGGACCGGCGCCTCGGCTCAGCTCGCTGCTGCTTTAATGCTCTAGCGAATTGCTTTAGGGATATGGGAAGGAGGCGCCGAATGACCGACACCAGCTGGACCATCAAGGGACGCGAATTCGTCCACTGCAACTGCGCCTATGGGTGCCCGTGCCAGTTCAACGCTCTGCCGACCTATGGGAATTGCAGTGCGGTGGCAGCAATCGACATTGAAGAAGGCCATCACGGCGACACCGACCTCGGCGGGCTGCGGATAGCCGCAATTCTCTCTTGGCCCGGACCAATT
>JANPMU010000310.1:0-2003 GCA_031427095.1 Sphingomonas sp. | reverse complement strand
CTAGCCTTCCAGCCGCGAACTGGTCCGCTGCTGGCGCTCGAGCGCCATCAGAATGCCCAGGCACAGCATCACCGTCATCACCGCCGACCCGCCGAACGAGACCAAGGGGAGGGGAATGCCGACCACCGGCGCGAGCCCCATGACCATCATCAGATTGATCGCGACGTAGAAGAAGATCACCGCCGACAGCCCTGCCGCGGTGAGCTGGGCGAAGCGGCTCTTGGCGCGATAGCTGACCATCATCCCCCAACGGATGACCATCGCGAACGACAATATGATCAGCATACCGCCGACCAGCCCCCATTCCTCGGCCATGCTCGCGAAGACGAAATCGGTGTGGCCTTCGGGCAAATAATCGAGGTGGCTCTGGCTGCCGTTGAGATAGCCCTTGCCCCAGATCCCGCCCGATCCAATCGCGATCTTCGATTGGCTGATGTGATAGCCCGCGCCAAGCGGATCGCTTTCCGGGTCGAGGAAAATGAAAATCCGCTTGCGCTGATATTCGTGCATCATCGTGAACACGACGGGCAGTGCCGCGCCGACCGCCAGCGCCGCTCCGACAAACAGCCTCAGCGGCAGCCCGGCGAGAAACATCACTGTGATTCCTCCGGCGAGGACCATGATGCAGGTCCCAAGGTCCGGCTGGACCAGGATCAGCACGGCAGGAACCCCGAGCAGCAGAGCCGCCGGCCAGATCGCGCGCCAGTGCCGGATGTCGCCCGATGGAAGGAGATCGTAAAACCGCGCCAGAACCAGCACGATCGCCGGCTTCATGAACTCCGACGGCTGGAGGCGAATGAAGCCAAGGTCGATCCAGCGCTGCGCGCCCTTGCCGACGAAACCGATCATTTCGACCAGGATCAGCATGATCAGGACCCCGAAATAGATCGGGAAAGCGGCCTGCTTGATGGTCGTCTCGCGGATCCACGACATGCTGATCGCGACAACCAGGAAAAACAGGAAGCGAATCCCCTGGCTGAGCGCCCACGGCCGGATCGAGCCGCCGGCGGCCGAATAGAGGACCACCAGCCCGAACCCGGCGATCGCGCTGACCAGGAAAATCAGGCGCCACGGAAGCTTGGCCAGCGGCTGCGGGATGATCGCGCTCAAGATCATGTCGGTGGTGCCGCCGTTGCGAACGCTGCGGCTCGGCGCGCCATGCGTTCGGCCAAGGTCCCGCCCCAGCTCTCTTCGAGTATATCGAGCGACGTCATCGCGCGCAGCGGATCGAACAAATAGGTCAGAACATCCTTGGCGACCGGAGCTGCGGCGCGCGATCCGCCCAAGCCATGATCGATTACCACCGAGGCCGCAAAACGCGGATTGGCGGTCGGCGCGTAGCAGACGAACAGCCCGTGATCGCGATACTTCCAGTCACCACTCTGGCCGCGCTGGCTACCGGTGATCCGCCGGACCTGGGCGGTGCCGGTCTTGCCGCCCATCTCGATCCCCGGAAGCTCGAGCTTGCTTCGCCCGGCGGTTCCGTCGCCGTTGACCACTTCCCACATCCCGCCGCGGACCACCTCGAAATGCTCGGCGGGGATGTCGAGCAATGCGGCCGGAGTGCGGTGCGCGCCGATCAGTTGCGGGGCGACGTTACGGCCCGACGCGATCCGCGCCGCCATCACCGCCAGCTGAAGGGGGTTCAACAGCAAATAGCCCTGGCCGATCGATGCGTTGAGCGTGTCCGACGCGGTCCAATCGGGCCGCTCGAGCAACCGCCGATTCTCTTTGTAGCGGCGCATCTTCCATTCGGCGTCGGGGACCGTGCCAAAGCTTTGCGACACTACCGGCAGGTCAAACTTCTGGCCGAGCCCCAACCGCCTCGCCATCGACGCGATCGCCTCATAGCCGACCTTGTGCCCCATTGCATAAAAATAGGTATTGCAACTTTTGGCGATCGCCCGGCGCATGTCGACCGTTCCGTGGCGACCGAGGCAGCGGAAGAAGCGGTTGCCGAGCTGGTAGCCCCCCGGGCAGAAAATCCGGTCGGACGGATCGAT
>JANPMU010000309.1:0-2839 GCA_031427095.1 Sphingomonas sp. | reverse complement strand
TCGCCACCGCACGCTCTTATGTCGAGCGTGCGCATGCCGCCGGGCTCAGCCTGTCGACCCAGCTTTCGGGCTGCGCCGGAGAAGTCGAGGCGGCGCTCGATGCGCTTCGCGGGGCAACCGAATCCGGCGAACAACGCGCCAATATGTCGCGCACCCTGCGCGAGATGGAGATGCTCGGGATTGACGTGCTCGTGCATCACGCGATCAGCATTTCGCGCGGCGAAAGCAACAGTCTCCAGTCGGCACAGGCGGGCGAGTTCAACGCCAAGGTGATAAGCGTCGTCGCCCGCTGCACGGCCGAGAATGACCAGCTCCGCGCCCAGGCCTCGGCGACCTCATCCTCGGCGCGCGGAATGCTCGGCAAGACCAGCGAAGTTGCCGCAGCGGCCGAACAATCGGCGATCGCGATGCGCGAGGCGGCGCAGACCGCCGCCGGGCTGATCCGCGCGATCGAGGACGCCCGGACCGAAGTCGAGGTCGCGGCCGGGGTCGCAACCCGCGCCGGCGGCCAGGCCGAACAAGCGGTCCAGGTCAGCCAGGCCCTGTCGAGCCATGTCGAGGCGATCGAATCGATCCTCGGGCTGATCCGCGACATCGCCGGACAAACCAATCTGCTGGCGCTCAATGCCACCATCGAAGCGGCGCGCGCCGGAGACGCCGGTCGCGGCTTCGCGGTGGTTGCGCAGGAGGTGAAGAGCCTTGCCAGCCAGACCGCGCGGGCGACCGACGACATTACCGCCAAGATTACCGCGATCCAGCAAGCCACTCGCCAGACGGTCGAGGCCAATAGCTCGATCCAGGCGACGGTGGGGGAAGTCCAGACCTCTGCCGACCGCATCCGCGAGGCGATGGAATTGCAGGCGCAAACGGTGACGATGATCACCGCCGCGGTCGACGAAACCGCTTTGGCCGCCGACTCGATGAGCTCGAACATCGCCGCAATCCGCAGCGAGACCGAAAATGTCGCGCGCGATATCGATTCGGTCGAACAGGGCTTCGGCCGGTTCAGCGAGCAGATCGCCGAGTTCAAGGCGACCACCAAAGATTTCGTGGCCAGGTTCGCGGCGTAAGGCTTTGCGCTTGCGCGCGCTGCGGCTAGGCGGGCGGAATGAATATTCTCCTGACGGGCGCCAGCCGAGGCATTGGCGCGGCCAGCCGGGTCGCCCTGACCGGCGCGGGCCATCGCGTGATCGGCCAGTCGACCGCGGGCGGCGGCGATCTGATTGCGGCCGACTTTTCCGATCCCGCAGCGCCGCGCATAGTGTGGGATGCGGCGCTCGACGCGCTGGGCGGGCGGATCGATATATTGGTCAATAATGCCGGGATTTTCGAGGCGATCGACGAGGATTCGCCGGACGATGAATGGCATGCGGCGTGGGGGCGAACGCTTGGCGTCAATCTTCAGGCCGCGGCCGATTTTTCGCGTTTCGCCATCGGTCATTTCCGCGACCATGGCGGCGGCCGGATCGTCAATGTCGCGAGCCGTGCCGCTTATCGCGGGGACAGCCCGAAACACTGGCATTATGCCGCGTCAAAGGCGGGCATGATCGCAATGACCAAGAGCATCGCGCGCGGTTACGCGGCCGAGAATATTCTCGCCTTTGCGGTGTGCCCCGGCTTCACCATGACCGGTATGGCCGAAGCCTATGTCAGCACCCGCGGAGGCGATCAATTGCTCGCCGACATCCCGCTTGGCCGGGTGGCCGAGCCCGAGGAAGTCGCCGAGGCGATCCGCTGGCTGGCGTGCGATGCGCCGCCGTCGGCAACCGGCGCGGTGATCGACGTCAATGGCGCGAGCTATGTCCGATAAGGTTCCTCCCTATGCGCAGCATGGGGAGGAACTCAATTGAGCTGGCGGGTCACGCTCCACTGCACCCGCGCCGAGGCCGAAGCGCTGCCCGACAGCGAAGACCTGGTCCCCGTCGCCGATGCACCCCCGGTGATCGTCGCCGACGAGCCCGATCCGCACGCCCCCGACGACTGGCGCATCCACGCTTACTTCGCCGATCAGCCGACCACGCAGGACCTCATCCTGCTGCGCCGCCTCGCGGCGGGGAGCGCGCCCCAGCTCGACCATCTCGGCGAGGAAGATTGGGTGACCAAAAGCCAGGCCGGTCTCGAGCCGATCCGCGCCGGACGCTTCTTCGTCCACACGCCCGTCCACGCCCCCGATCCGGAAGCGATCAATTTCGAGATCGACGCCGGCCTCGCCTTCGGCACCGGCCAGCACGCCACCACCGCTGGCTGTCTCGCCGCGCTCGACCGGCTTGAGGCCAGCGGCAAGCGCTTCACCAACATCGCCGACGTGGGCACCGGCACCGGCCTGCTCGCCTTCGCCGCGCTGTCGCTGTGGCCCGCGGCCAAAGCGATCGCCACCGACATCGACCCGATCGCGGTCGACGTCACCAACGACAACGCCCGCATCAATGGCGTGAATATCGGTCACGCCCCCGGCGAACTGCTCCTCGCGGTCGCCGACGGCATGGACCACCCGATGCTCGCGACGCGCGCCCCGTTCGACCTCCTAATCGCCAACATCCTCGCCGGCCCCCTGATCGAGCTAGCCCCCGCCTTCGCCGCCAGCATCGCGCCGGGCGCGAGCGTGGTGCTGGCGGGCCTGCTCGACACGCAGGCGGATGCGGTGATTGCCGCCTATGTGGCGGAAGGAATGAAGGTGGTCGAGCGGGGCGCGGGTGAGTGGTGCGTGCTGGTGCTTGAAGCCAAATAAGTTACGGTCGCCGGATGCTGCTCAACAACAGGATCGCCAGCTTTGCTCCAATTGATATTCAACAAGCCTAATCGCACGAATATGACAAGGCTGGCGTGTTGACGCATCCGA
>JANPMU010000308.1:0-2997 GCA_031427095.1 Sphingomonas sp. | reverse complement strand
GCGCTTGCGGTGGATCCAGCCCGAGATGCGGACTGTGGCGCCAACATCGGACGCACGAAGCGCGGCGCAGGTGTGGGAACGGTAAGCGTGCATGCGAAGATTTCCTTTACCCGTCATTCCCGCGAAGGCGGGAACCGCTTTACCTGTTTTGGGCTGGGTCCCCGCCTCCGCGGGGATGACGATCCGAATTTGCGCGGCGCTTCGCCCTTCATTCGCCACTTTGTCAAGCCGCGCGGGCGGGCTATGGGCGCGGTTCCATGCATATTCATCCCTTAATCACCGACACCGCCACGCTGATCGATCTGGTCGAGCGCCTGGCCCGATCGCCGTTCGTCGCGGTGGACACCGAGTTCATGCGCGAGAACACTTATTGGCCCGAGCTGTGCCTGATCCAGATCGCCGACAGCAATGAGGCCGCGGCGATCGATCCGCTGGCCGATGGTCTTGATTTGGCGCCGCTGCTCGACCTGCTGGTGGCGAATCGCGATGTGCTCAAGATCTTCCACGCCGGCGGGCAGGATCTGGAGATCGTCCATAATCTGACCGGCAAGGTGCCCGTGCCGCTGTTCGACACGCAGATCGCGGCGATGGCTTTGGGGTATGGCGAACAGGTTGGCTATTCGAGCCTGATCGAATCGATGCTCGGCCATGCGCTCGACAAGGGCGCGCGCTTCACCGACTGGAGCAGGCGCCCGCTCGACAAGCGCCAGATCGATTATGCCATCGCCGACGTCACCCATCTGGTGACGGTGTTCCCGCGGATGCTCGAGAAATTGCGCAAGAACGATCGCGGCGGCTGGCTCGACGAGGAAATGGAACGGCTGGCCGATCCGTCAAGCTTCGCCTTTCCGCCCGAGGATGCCTGGAAGCGGCTCAAAGCGCCGGGGCGCAACCCGGCGGTGCTTGGCCGATTAAAGGCGCTGGCCGGATGGCGTGAGACCGAAGCGCGCAACAAGAATTTGCCGCGCGGGCGAATCGTCAAGGACGAGACGCTGGGCGAATTGTCGAGCCATCCGCCCAAGAGTCAGGACGATCTGGGCAAGATCCGCGGGCTTTCGGCCGGATGGAAATCAAATGATATCGGGGCGCGGATGATGGCCGCGCTGGCGATCGCCGAGCCGCTTGGACCGGACGATCTGCCGGACCGCGAACCGCGCCGCCCGGGGCTGACCAAGGATGGCGCATTGGTGAGCGATTTGCTGAAATTGCTGCTCAAGATCCGGTCGAAGGAAACCGGCGTTGCGGCGAAACTGATCGCCCGGACCGACGAGCTCGAATTACTCGCGGCAGGCAGGCGTGAGGGCCTTAACATCCTGGGCGGGTGGCGCTTTGAACAGTTCGGACGCGATGCGCTCGATCTGGTCGAGGGGCGGCTGGCGTTCGCGATCGAGAACGGCAAACTCAAGATGACCAGGACGCTCGCCGAAGTCGCCGAGTAAGCGGTTAGCGGCGGTTTCAGTTTAACCGCACCGGCGAAGCGCAAACAGACGCTAATCGGCGCGTCCCGGCGGCGTGAGAGCGTCGTTGCGGACATGGATCACTGCAGCTTTGTCGGCATAGAGCCGGTGCCATTGCGGGGACCGGTCAAGCTTGGGCAGCAGCCCCTTGTCGTCCGCCGGAAGGATCGTCCACGCGATCTTCCAGCGCTTCGCCGCCGCATCGAACGCGTCCATGTCGCCGTCGATGATCTGCTTGTAATCGGTCACGAACGTATCGCCGTATAGGTCGGCACGCCCGTCGATGAACGGACGAATTCCGGCCAGAATCAGCGGACCGCCGATGGTATAGCCGTTGAACACCGGCTTCGACCGAAGATCCGCCGGGATCGCCGCGAGCGCGTCGCGCGGGTTGGCGTCGTTTTGCGCCGGGACCAGCGGCATCACCAATCGGACCAGCGCGAGCAATGCTATCAGCACGCCAAGCCAAAGCGCCGCCGCCCGCCCCTCGTCCGGACCGATCGCCACCGATGGCTCGCGCTGTGAAGCAAATGGCTTGGCCAGCAGCAGCACCGCGACAATCGCGAGTACCGACTGGTGGCGCATCTGCAGCAGCGCCAGTCCGACCAGCCCGGCAATGAGCATCGCGCGCACCGGAGTCAGCCGAAGCCCGCGCCACAGCGCCGCCGCGATCACCATCACCAGCACCGCAAACAACAATGGTGTCCGGCCCGGATCGCTCGGCCGCCACTCGACGATCAGCGGAAGGGTCTGCATCTGCGCGACCCGCAACGGATGCAGGAAGCCGTCCACGCCTTGCGGGGTGAGCATCGCCGCGAACGCGCTTGCAAGCCCGAACCCGATCCACCCGGCGAGCGCCTTGCGCGACCATCGCGCCTCGATCAGCGCTTCAATTGCGAACGCTGCCGCAATCGCTCCGCCAAGCGCCCAGCTGCCATGCACATTGGCCCACAACAGCATCAGCGCGGCGGCCCACAAAGGTGGCGACGTGCCTTGCTCTCGCGCGCGAAGCAGGATGACGGTCCATCCCGCGAGCAACGGCCACGCCAGCACATGCGGCCGCGCGAGCAGGAACGGAATCAATACAAGATAGAGCGCGACCATGCTCAGCAGAATTTGCACTGTGCTCGCCCGACGGCGGAGGTACAGAAGCAGCACCAGATTGAGCGCGACCAGTGCCAGCGAGACGATCGCGGCGACCGCGCCATATCCGTTGATCGCGAACGCGCCGCCAAACACCACTTCGGCCAGCCACTCGATCGGGACCCACGGCTTGCCAGCCTTGGTCAGCGAAAATATGTCGACACTGGGTACCGCGCCATGTTCGATGATCCATCGCCCGGCGGCGATGTGCCAGCTGACATCGCCATCGTTGAAGTTCATCGACGAACTGCCGAGCGTGAACGGCACGAACACGCAGAACATGGCGATCGTCAGCCGTTCGGCAAATGCCGATCCCGTCCGCAGCGCGGGGTGCGATGTGGCTGCGGCCAAGCTCAATCCTCCTCGATCAGGCTGGTGATTTTGGTTTCGCGCATCA
>JANPMU010000307.1:0-10322 GCA_031427095.1 Sphingomonas sp. | reverse complement strand
GGCCGGGGTCGCGGTCGGAATCGGATCGGCCGCGCTGGTCGCGGCATTGCTCTATGCCTCGAAGGTCAAGAAGCCCGGCCGCGCCAAACCGGCCGCGCCAGTGGCGGACAGCGATTAGGGTTTGTTTCGCTTTGCTGGTGCGGCACCGGCCCGCACCCCCACCCGGTCTCCCGATCAGGATATTCTATGGGAGGCCGGGTGGGGGAGCGGGCCGGTGCCGGTTGAGCGAAAGCGGAAACAGATTCTAATCGCTGTCCGCCACTGGCGCGGTCGGTTTGGTGCGACCGGGCTTCTTGACCTTCGAGGCATAGAGCAATGCCGCGACCAGCGCGGCCGATCCGATTCCGACCGCGACCCCGGCCCTGCGCAGCTTGGCGCCACGTACGTTTGCGCTGTCCTTGTCATTCGGTTCGTCGCTCATGGCCATCCTTTGAAGATCGTTCCAGGGCGGCGATGATAATCCGGCTTGGCGCCGCTTGGGAAGCGCCAAGCTGTCGGCTATGACCGCCCGGCATGGCGCGCCGGTTCAAGCCCCTCCCGATCCTTCAAGGCGACCAGCGCATGGCGTCCGACCCGTCGGCGCACGCCGCGCTGTCGGCGTCGGCGGGGACCGGCAAGACCCAGGTGCTGACCGCGCGCGTCCTTCGCTTGCTGCTCGCGGGGGTCCGTCCCGAAGCGATTCTGTGTCTGACCTTTACCAAGGCCGGCGCCGCCGAAATGGCCAATCGCATCGGCGCCCGGCTCGCGGCCTGGGTGCGGCTTGGCGATCAGGCGCTGCGCCACGAGTTGTTCGCGCTCGGCGAGCGCCCCACGCCGCCGCTGATGCAGCTTGCCCGTCGCTTGTTCGCGCGGGTCCTCGAGGCGCCCGGTGGCCTGCGCGTCCAGACCATCCACAGCTTCGCCCAGACCTTGCTGGCTGCATTCCCCGCCGAAGCGGGCATCTCCCCCGGCTTCCGGCCGATCGAAGGCCGCGAGGAACAGCAACTCGCGCGCCGCACGCTCGCCGACCTCCTGTCCAGCGCGGAACTAGGCGGCGATGTCGGGCTGACCGCCGACACACAGGCGCTTAGCCTGCGCCTGGGGGAAAAGGATGCCGAAGCCTATCTGATGGACTGCGCCCGCGCCGCTGACGCCATCGCGGCGCTCGGCCCGCGCGACTTGATCGAGGATCGTCTTCGCGAAATCATGAGCATTCCTCCGGGCGCGATCGAGCAATTGCTTGCGAGCTATTGCGCCGAAGATCGGTTCGACTGCGATCTGCTGCGGACAATCGCCTCGGCCAACCGCGATTGGGGCGCAAAAACCGGGATCAGCCACGCTGCGGCGATCGACCAATGGCTCAGCCTTGCGCCCGCAGAACGCGCGGCGGGGCTGGCCCGCCTGGGCGAGGTCGTCCTCACGCAAAAAGGCGAACCGCGGAAAGTCTCGGCCGGTCAGATCAAGGCCGACCCTGACTATGAAGCCCATGCCGAGCGCCTGCTGGTCGCGGTCAGCACGCTTCTGGCGCTCCAGCGTGGTGCCGCGCTCGCCGCGATTCAGGCCGCGGGACTGCGCGCCGGATCCGCCTTCGCCGAAGCCTATACCCGCGCCAAGCGCGCCGCCGGAGTGGCCGATTTCGACGATCTCATCGGCTGGACCCGCCGCTTGCTCGATACGCCGGGGATGGGCGAATGGGTGCGCTACAAGCTCGATCGCCGAACCGACCATATCCTCGTCGATGAAGCCCAGGACACCAATGCCGACCAATGGGCGATCGTCGATGCGCTCGCGGGCGAATATTTCAGCGGGACGGGGGCGTCGGACGCCCGCTGGCGGACATTGTTCATGGTCGGCGACTTCAAGCAGGCAATCTACGGTTTCCAGGGCACCGACCCGCGCGAGTTCGAAACGATGCGCAAGACCGTTCGGGCGCGTGCGCAATCACTTCGCGATGCCGAGGATGAAGCCGACGACGGCGACCACCGCGCGCTCGAGTTTCGCGACTTGTCGATCGACGCCAGCTTCCGCTCGGCACCTGCCATACTCGATGTCGTCGACGCCATGATCGCCGAGGTCGGGCATGCCGCGATGGGCCTGCCCGACCGTCCCAATCGCCACCGGGCGCACCACGCCGAGCGGCCCGGTCAGGTCATGCTGTGGCGCGCGTTTAGCGACGACGAAGGGGCCAGCGACGATGAAGGGGGCAGCGACGACGTAGGGGCCAGCGAAAATGGCGTGATCGAGGATGACGGCGAGGAGGGGTGGATTACCCCGACCGATCGTCGCTACGCGTCGGCGCTCGCCAGACAGGTGCGTCGCTGGCTCGACGATGCGCCGGTGCTTGCCTCGACCCGCCGCCCGATGACCCCGGGTGACATCCTCATCCTCGTCCGGAGCCGCCGCGAGCTGGCCTCGCTGATCGTCGCCCGCCTGTTCGTCGAACATGTTCCCGTTGCCGGGATCGATCGACTGCATTTGTCCAAACCGTTTGCGGTGCGTGATCTGCTGTCCGCGGTCGGTTTCGCGGTCCAGCCGCTCGACGATCTGACCCTCGCGAACCTGCTGGTCTCGCCGCTGATCGGGTGGACCCAGGATCAGCTCTACGACCTCGCGTTCGAACGCCGGGGCCGGTTGTGGCCAGCCGTGGTCGCGCGGGCGGGCGAGGGCGGCCATATCGGCGCGGCCCACGCCCAGCTCGGCGCGCTTCTGGCCATCGCCGATTTCACCACTCCGGCACGCTTTCTCGAAACCATATTGTCGGGTCCGCTCGACGGGCGCCGCAAATTGCTTGGCCGTCTGGGCACCGCCGCCCGCGACCCGATCGACGAACTGCTATCGGCGGCGCTCGATTTCGAACGCACCGAAATCGCCTCGCTCGACCGCTTCTTGGCCTGGTTCAGCCGCGGCGAGGTCGAGATCAAGCGCGATCCCTCGGCGCCGTCGAACGCCGTGCGGGTGATGACTGTCCACGGCGCCAAGGGGCTCGAATCGCCGATCGTCATCCTGGCCGATGCGACTGCGGATCCCGACCGGATCGGCGGAACCTCGCGCATCCTCGACCTGCCACTCCCCGATGGCTCGGGCAAGGCGCCGCTGATTCGCCCGCGCAAGCTCGAAATGGTCGAGCCCTTCGCGACCATCGCCGCCGAAGAGAAAGCCCGCGACCTCGAGGAACATTGGCGATTGCTCTACGTCGGCCTGACCCGCGCCAGCGAGCGGCTGGTGATCACCGGCGTCCTGCCCGCCAGCCGTCTCGCCGACGACAGCTGGTATATACGGACCGAGCGTGCGCTGGCCGGCCTCGGCGCGACATGGGCGCCCGACCCGCATTGGGGCGAAGCGATCACCTATCACGGCGCAATCGCTGATCGCGCGGTCCGGCCGCGTGCAGCGCGAACGCGAGCGACCGTGCCCGAGCTTCCGAACTGGCTGCGCGAGCCCGCTCCCGCTGAAGCGCGACCGCCGCGGCCTTTGTCGCCATCGGCATTGATCGACGACCAGGAATCCGCTCCGCCGCCGTCGCCGGCCCAGCGCGCCGCAGCGCGGCGTGGCACATTGCTCCACGGCTTGTTTGAGCGTCTTCCGGGAGTTGCGCCCGCTGACCGCCGCGCTGCCGCGCTCGCCTGGCTGGACCGCTCCGCCGGGCTCGCCGACGCGGCATCGCGCGAGGAGATTGCGGCGGCCGCTTGCGCGATCATCGCCGATGCGCGCTTCGCCGATCTGTTCGGTGAGGAGTCGCTCGCCGAGGCGCCGATCGCCGCGTTGCTCCCTGACGGCCGGGTGGTCGCCGGAACCATCGATCGCCTGCTGGTCACGGCCGATGTCGTGCGCGTGATCGACTTCAAGACCGGTCGCTCGGTTCCCGACGACGAAACCTCTGTGCCGCTTGCTCATCGCGCGCAGATGACCGCTTATGTCGCGGCGCTTGGCGTCATCTTCCCCGGACGACGGATCGAGGCGACCTTGCTCTATACCGCCGCGCCCAAGCTGATCGAACTGGATGCTTGAGCAAGCGCTTGCCCGCCCCCATATCGTGCCCAACCCGATCATCAGGAGCTTGTCATCATGGCCACCAAGACCGTTACCGACCAGAGTTTTGCAACCGACGTCCTGGCCTCGACGAGCCCGGTTCTGGTCGATTTCTGGGCCGAATGGTGCGGTCCGTGCAAGATGATCGCCCCGGCGCTCGAGGAAATCGCCGGAGCGCTCGGCGACAAGGTGATCATCGCCAAATTGAACATCGACGAAAATCCCGACACGCCGGGCAAATATGGCGTTCGCGGGATTCCGACCATGCTGCTGTTCAAAAATGGTCAGCCGGTCGCGCAAAAGGTCGGCGCGGCGCCGCGGACCCAGATTCAGCAATGGCTGGAAGCGCAGCTCGGCTGAGCGTCTTTGCCCGGCGGCGCGCGGGCGGTTCGATTGACTATGGCAGGGGCGCTGCCTACATCGCGCCCCGCGATCGCCCGCGCGCTGGCGAGCCCTTTGTGATGTCCGCGCGCGCTCGATTGTTAAGGAAAAACCATGTTCGCCGGATTGGCCAAAACTGTCTTCGGATCGGCTAACGACCGTTATGTCCGTTCGCTGGGAAAGACCGTCGACGCAATCGCCGGGTTCGAACCGACCATATCGGCGCTGACCGACGACGAACTCGCCAACCAGACGATATTGTTTCGTCAGCGGCTGGCCGAGGGCGCAAAACTCGACGATCTGCTTCCCGAAGTCTTCGCCACGGTCCGCGAAGCCGCCAGGCGGACGCTCGGCCAGCGCCATTATGACGTGCAGATGATCGGCGGGATCGCGCTCCACCGTGGCGAGATCGCCGAGATGCGCACCGGCGAGGGCAAGACCCTCGTCGCGACCCTTGCGGTCTTTTTGAACGCGCTGCCCGGCACCGGAGTTCATGTCGTCACGGTCAATGATTATCTCGCCAAGCGCGACGCCGAATGGATGGGGCAGATCTACAAGTTCCTCGGCATGACCGTCGGGGTGGTCGTGCCCAACATGATCGATTACCTTCGCCGCGAAGCCTATGCCTGCGACATCACTTACGCGACCAACAACGAGCTCGGGTTCGATTACCTTCGCGACAATATGAAATATTCGCGTGCCGAGATGGTCCAGCGGCCGTTCTCGTTCGCGATCGTCGATGAGGTGGATTCGATCCTGATCGACGAAGCGCGCACCCCGCTGATCATTTCCGGCCCGACCGACGACAAGTCCGAACTCTACATGCTGGTCGACGCGATCGTGAAGACCTTCGAGCCCGAAGATTATGAATTCGACGAGAAGTTAAAGTCGGTCGTCCTGACCGAAGACGGCACCGAAAAGGCCGAGCGCATGCTCGAGGCCGGCGGGATCATCGAAGGCGCCAATCTCTACGACATCGCCAATACCCAGGTGGTTCATCATCTGAACCAGGCGTTGAAGGCCAACGTCATGTTCAAGAAGGACATCGACTATATCGAGAAAGACGGGAAGATCGTCATCATCGACGAATTCACCGGCCGGATGATGGATGGGCGGCGCTGGTCTGACGGGCTTCATCAGGCGGTCGAAGCGAAGGAAGGGGTCAATATCGAGCCCGAGAATCAGACCCTCGCCTCGATCACCTTCCAGAATTATTTCCGCATGTATCCCAAGCTTTCGGGCATGACCGGTACCGCGCTGACCGAAGCTCCCGAATTCTTCGACATTTACAAGATGAACGTGGTCTCGATCCCGACCAATGTCGAGGTCCTGCGCAAGGACGACGACGACGAATTCTACAAGAATATCACCGACAAATTCCAGGCCATCGCCAAGGAAATCAAGGCGCGCCAGGAACTGGGGCAGCCGGTTCTGGTCGGCACCGTTTCGATTGAAAAGTCGGAAATGCTGTCGGAATTCCTGACCGAGGAAGGCATTCGCCACGAAGTTCTCAACGCCCGCTTCCATGAAAGCGAGGCGCATATCGTCGCTCAGGCGGGGCGCGTCGGCGCGGTCACCATCGCCACCAACATGGCCGGTCGCGGCACCGACATCCAATTGGGCGGCAACATCGACTTTCTGCTCGAGGATGAGGTTGGCGAATCTGCCGAGGGACCCGAAAAAGACGCCGCGATCGAACGCATCCGCGCCGAAGCCTCCGAGCAGAAGCGTCAAGTTCTGGAAGCCGGCGGATTGTTCGTGCTCGGCACCGAACGCCACGAAAGCCGCCGCATCGACAATCAGCTGCGCGGCCGTTCTGGCCGTCAGGGCGATCCGGGCCTGTCGCGCTTCTATCTCAGCCTCGACGATGATCTGCTGCGCATCTTCGGCCCGCAGACAATGTTCTCGCGGCTGATGAACAAGAATCTCGAGGATGGCGAAGCGATCGTCAGCCCGTGGATTTCAAAAGCGATCGAGACCGCGCAGAAGAAGGTCGAGGCGCGTAACTATGACGTGCGCAAGCAGGTCGTCGAGTTTGACGACGTCATGAACGACCAGCGCAAGGTCATTTATGAACAGCGCGCCGACATCATGGATGCCGACACGATCGGCGACGTCGTCATCGACATGCGCGCCGAGACCGTCGCGACACTCGTCGCCGCACATTGCCCGCCCGGGAGCTATCCCGAGCAATGGGATGTCGATGGCCTCAAGGAAAGCCTCGACGCGATCTTCGATCTTCAGCCGCCGATCGATGCCTGGCTCCAGGAAGAAGCGGTCGAACCGGAAATGATCATCGACCGCGTGCTCGGCCTCGCCGATGCGGCGATGGAAGAGAAAACCCGCGAGGTCGATCCGGCGCGCTGGATCGAGATCGAGAAGCAGATCCTGATCTCGACCCTCGACCATTTCTGGAAAGAGCATTTGGCAACCCTGGATGCGTTGCGCGCCGTGATTCATCTGCGCAGCTACGCCCAGAAGAAGCCGATCGACGAATATAAGCAGGAGGCGTTCCTGCTGTTCGAGCGGTTGCTGATCGCGATCCGTGAGGATGTCACCAAGACGCTTTCGCGCGCGCAGATTCAGCTCGCCGAACCCGCATTGCCGGTCCTGCCCGACTTTATTACCAACCACATCGACCCGTTGTCGGGGGATGACGACAGCGCCGATATCGACGCCGCGACCGGCGCAGTGATGTCGCGCCTGCCGTCGATGGGGATCCCGGAACCGCAATTCCCGTCCGATCTGCCTGAAACCGCGCTGGCCGAGCCGATCAGCCGTAATGCGCTGTGCCCATGCGGGTCGGGGCGCAAGTTCAAGCATTGCCACGGCCAGATCGCGTGACCGCTGGCCCGGTCGGCGGGGGGTAAGTTGACGATCGACCGGAGCGGGCTGCGCCGCGCTTACCGCGCCGATGAAGAAGCGGTCGTCCGCGATCGTCTCGCCGAAGCCGCGCTCGATCCGATCGCCAGGCGCGAAGCGGCACGCATATCGGCCAGCCTGGTCAAGGGGGTTCGCGGCCACAAGCCGGCCGGGCTTGACGCCTTTCTCCACGCTTATGATCTCGCCAGCGACGAAGGCATCGCTTTGATGTGCCTTGCCGAGGCTTTGCTTCGCGTTCCCGACGCCCGCACTGCCGATGAGCTGATCCACGACAAATTGTCGCGTGCCGACTGGGCCGACAAATTGGGCGACAGCAGCTCCGCTTTCGTCAACGCGGCGACCTTTTCGCTGCTCTTGACCGGCAAGGTGCTCGACGGCGCCAATGACGTGTCCCACGGATGGCGCGCGGCGCTCGGACGCGCCGTCGGCCGGCTTGGCGAACCCGTCGTGCGCACCGCCGTCAGCCAGGCGATGAAAATCCTCGGCCGCCAGTTCGTATTCGGTCGGACGATCGACGAGGCGTTGCGCAACGCCGAGCCCGAACGCGCCGCGGGCATGACCCATTCGTTCGACATGCTCGGCGAGGCCGCCAGGACCCACGCCGACGCCGAACGCTACCGCGTTGCATACGCCCACGCGCTCGACCGCATTGCCGCTTCGGCCAGTGGCGGCTTCGCGCGCTCATCGGGCATCTCGGTCAAATTGTCCGCGCTTCACCCGCGCTATGATTATCTCCGCGCCGACGAGGCCAAGGCCGCGCTCCTGCCGATGCTCCGCGCCCTCGCGGCCCAGGCCAGCGCCGCCGACGTCCATTTCACCATCGACGCCGAGGAAGCCGACCGGCTCGAACTGTCGCTCGACATCATCGAAGCGCTGGTCGCCGACGAAAGTTTGTTCGCCAACGGCTGGGGCGGCTTCGGGATCGCGCTCCAGGCCTATCAAAAGCGCGCTGTTCCGCTGACCGAGTGGATCATCGCACTCGCCCGCCGACACAAGCGCAGGCTGATGGTGCGCCTCGTCAAGGGCGCCTATTGGGACAGTGAAATCAAGGCCGCGCAGGTCGCCGGGCTCGCCGATTATCCGGTGTTCACGCGCAAGCTCGCGACCGATGTGTCCTACCTCGCCTGCGCCAGAATGCTGCTCGCCGCTTGCGATGCGATTTATCCGGCCTTTGCCACCCACAACGCCAACACCATCGCCGCGGTCAAGGCGCTCGCTGGCTCGACCGCGTTCGAATTCCAGCGCCTTCACGGAATGGGCGAGGGGCTTTACGCCGAACTCGCCAGTCTCGAGGCCGCGATCGGCGACCCGCGCACCCCGGTGCGGATTTATGCACCGGTCGGCAGCCACAAGGAATTGCTTCCTTATCTCGTCCGCCGGTTGCTTGAGAATGGCGCCAACTCCTCGTTCGTCAACCGCATCGCCGACGAACAGGTCTCGCTCACCGACCTCGTCCGCGATCCCGTCGCCGACCTTGCCGCGCTCGCCCCGCGCCGCAATCCGGCGATCCCGCTGCCCGACGCGATCTTTGGCCACGGCCGTCGCAACAGCGCTGGTCTCGACCTTTCAGACCCGCTCGTCCGTGAACCACTCCTTGATCGTCTTCAACAGCTTGAGAGTCGAAGCTGGGATGCCACCGCAAGTCTGGCCGGCAAGGCCAGGGGCACAACAATGAGCGCCCCATTCGACCGCCGCCTCAGCGTCGGCACCGTTACCGACGCGACGGACGCCGACGTCGACCGTGCCGCCAAGGCCGCCCGCAGCGCCCAGCCCGCATGGGACGCGCTTGGCGGCGTCGAACGCGCTTGGCTGCTTGATCGCGCCGCCGACCTGTTCGAGCAGCATCGCGAGGAGCTTTTCTCGCTGTGTATCCGCGAGGCGGGCAAGACCCTTCCCGACGCGATTCTCGAAGTCCGCGAGGCGGTCGATTTCCTCCGCTTCTACGCCGCCGAGGCACGCGCCAAATTTGCCGCGCCGACTACGCTTCCCGGGCCGACCGGCGAGATCAACGCACTGCGCCTCGCCGGTCGCGGGGTGTTTGCCTGCATCAGCCCGTGGAATTTCCCGCTGGCAATCTTCATCGGCCCGGTTGCCGCGGCGCTCGCTGCGGGCAATTGCGCGATCGCCAAGCCCGCCGAACAGACCCCGCTGATCGGCGCTTTCGCGATCGAATTGCTCCACCAGGCCGGTATCCCGGAGGCGGTCGTTCAGTGCGTTCCCGGTGACGGCAGGGTCGGCGCTTTTCTCGTCGAACATCCTGATATTGCGGGGGTCGCCTTCACCGGCTCGATCGATACCGCACGCGCGATCAACCGCAGTCTGGCCAACCGCGATGGCGCGATCGTCCCGCTGATCGCCGAGACCGGTGGCCAGAACGCGATGATCGTCGACAGCTCGGCGCTTCCCGAACAGGTCACGCGTGACGTCATGGCGTCATCGTTCCAGAGTGCGGGCCAGCGTTGCTCGGCGTTGCGCGTATTGTTCGTCCAGGACGACGTTGCCGAGACCATGCTGACGATGATCGCGGGGGCGATGCAGACGCTCAAGATTGGCGATCCGCGCGATCTTGCGACCGATGTCGGCCCGGTGATTGACAGCGAAGCCAAGGCCGCACTTGACGCGCACATCGCCGAGCTCGCCAGGATCGGCAGGATCCTGGCCAAAATCGAGCTCCCGCCCGGCACCGAGCATGGCAGCTTCGTGACCCCGGTGATGGCTGAAATTGCCTCGCTCGCCGAGCTCGACCGCGAGCATTTCGGACCGATCCTTCACGTCATCCGCTTCGCCTCGGGCGATCTTGGCAAGGTCGTCGATATGATCAACGCCACCGGCTACGGCCTGACGCTCGGGCTGCAGAGCCGGATCGACACCGTCCGCGCTTTGGTCGAGGCGCGCGCCCGCGTCGGCAATCTCTACGTCAACCGCAACCAGATCGGCGCGGTGGTCGAAAGCCAGCCGTTTGGCGGGGAGGGGCTCTCGGGAACCGGGCCCAAGGCCGGCGGCCCGAACTATGTCGCACGCTTCGCGACCGAGCGCGTGACCTGCATCGA
>JANPMU010000306.1:0-2185 GCA_031427095.1 Sphingomonas sp. | reverse complement strand
GCCGCTTTCCTCAACCCCGGCGCATTCGGGATCCTCGACGCCTCAGGCGCGATCGAGCCGGTCAGCCGGGTCGAGATGGCGCTCGGCGTGGCGATCGGCGCGATCACGTTCAGTGGCTCGGTCATCGCCTTCCTCAAATTGAACGGCAATATGGGCGGAAAGCCGATCCTGTTGCCGGGCCGTCACGTCATCAACCTCGGCATATTCGCCGGAATCCTCGGGCTGATCGCATATTTCACCCAGGACCAGAGCCCGTGGATCTTCTGGACGATCACCGCGCTGGCCTTCGCCATCGGCTTCCTGCTGATCATCCCCATCGGCGGGGCCGACATGCCGGTCGTGGTCAGCATGCTCAACTCTTACTCGGGCTGGGCGGCGGCGGCGATGGGCTTCACGCTCCACAACAGCGCGATGATCATCACCGGCGCGCTGGTCGGATCGTCGGGCGCGATCCTCAGCTACATCATGTGCCGGGCGATGAACCGCAGCTTCATCTCGGTCATCGCCGGCGGCTTCGGCGCGGTCGCCGGAGGCTCGGCAGGCGAGGTCATCGACCGTCCGTACAAGCGCGGGAGCGCCGAGGATGCGGCGTTCCTGATGAAGCAGGCCGATCAGGTGATCATCGTCCCGGGCTATGGAATGGCGGTCGCCCAGGCGCAGCATGTGCTGCGCGAAATGGGCGAGAAGCTCAAGAAGGAAGGGGTCAGGGTCAAATATGCCATCCACCCCGTTGCCGGAAGAATGCCCGGGCATATGAATGTGTTGCTGGCCGAAGCGAATGTTTCCTATGATGAAGTGTTCGAGCTTGAGGACATTAATTCCGATTTCGCCCAGACCGATGTTGCGTTTGTGATCGGGGCCAATGACGTCACCAATCCCGCCGCGAAAACCGACAAGACATCGCCGATCTATGGCATGCCGGTGTTGGACGTGGAGAAGGCTCGGACCGTCCTGTTTATCAAAAGATCGATGGGCGGGGCGGGTTACGCCGGGGTCGATAATGAATTATTCTATCGCGACAACACGATGATGCTGCTCTCCGACGCTAAGAAAATGGTCGAGGAGATTGTAAAGCATTTGGGTTAGGGTCCGGGGGACTCGGCCTGACGGCTTGGCGATCGTGCGAATGTTTCTGGGTTAAAGCCCCCAGCCGGTCGCGCCGGTTGGCGGCGCATCGGCGGAGGGCATCGAAGTGCGCAAGTTGGGAATCATTGGCGGAACGAGCTGGACCTCGACCGCGCTTTATTACGAACAGATCAACCGCGGAGTCGCCGCTCGCCTGGGCGGGCTGCATAGCGCCTTGCTGTCGATCGAGAGCCTCGACCTCGCGCCATTCGCGGCGATGCAGCAGTCGGGCGATTGGGGCGGGGTGGCGCGGGTCGCGATCGAAGCCGCCAGGCGGGTCAGGGCGTCGGGCGCCGAAGCCTTGCTGCTCGCCTCGAACACGCTCCACAAGGTCCATGACGAAATCGCCGCCGCGACCGGCCTGCCGATCCTCCACATCGCCGACCCGCTCGCCGAGAAGCTCGCCGCCGACGGGGTCAAGCGGGTCGGGCTGCTCGGAACACGCTTCACCATGACCGAAGGGTTCATCCGCGACCGGATCGAAGAGCGCGGGATCGTCATCGCACCGATGCACCCCGACGCCGCGCGCGAAGTCGACCGGATCATTTACCAGGAACTCGCCGCCGGCCGCGTCGTCCGCGAATCGCAGCGCACCTTGAAGACCCTGATCACCGAGATGGGCAAGGCCAAGACCCAGGCGGTGGTCCTCGGCTGCACCGAGCTGGTGCTCGCGGTCGATACGCGCGCGAATGTGCTGCCGGTCTACGACACCACCGCGCTCCACGCGCGCGCGGCGGTCGAGTGGATGCTTGGCGCGGAGGCGGCGGTGCGCGCGGCGGCGTAGGACGCTCGTTGTCGCTTCGCTCGCAATAAAGGCGAAGACTCACTAAATCCCCCTTGTGAGCCTCCCGACCGACAGCGACCGTTTTAACGAGGACAAGGCGACTTATACCGTGCGCGGGACCGATGCGCCCGATATCGAGGCGGGGGTCGCGGCGATCCGTAATGTGCTGGCGACATTGCCCGCGCGGCCGGGGGTCTACCGGATGCAGGATGCACGCGGCGAGGTGCTCTACGTCGGCAAGGCGCGCGCGCTGAAACAGCGGGTGACCAATTATAC
>JANPMU010000305.1:0-2191 GCA_031427095.1 Sphingomonas sp. | reverse complement strand
CATCGGCCAAATGGTCAAGCTGCCGATTACCGGCCGCCTGATCCCGATCGTCGCCGACGACCATGCCGATCCCGAACTCGGCTCGGGCGCGGTCAAGATCACTCCGGGGCACGACTTCAACGATTTCGAAGTCGGCAAGCGCGCCGGATTTGCCGCCGCCGACATGCTCAACATGTTCGACGCCGAAGCGCGGGTGGTGCAGTGCGGCGGCATTCCCGATGATTTGCTCGGGCTCGATCGCTTCGAGGCGCGCAAGCGCGTGGTGGCAATGCTCGAAGCCGACGGCACGCTCGAAAGCGTCGAGGATCGCGTCCTCCAGATCCCGTTCGGCGACCGCTCGGGCGCGGTGATCGAACCGTGGCTGACCGACCAATGGTATGTCGACGCCAAGACCCTCGCTTTGCCCGCGATCGAGGCGGTCCGCTCGGGCGCGATCAGGATCGTCCCGGAGACCTGGGCGAAAACCTGGTTCAACTGGCTCGAGAATATCCAGCCGTGGTGCGTCTCGCGGCAGCTTTGGTGGGGGCACCGCATTCCGGCTTGGTATGGCCCGACAGCCGAGAAGATTCTGGAACGTCGAGAAGAGCTCGACGCAACGCCGACGTTCTTCGTGGGCATGGACGAAGATGAGATTCGTCAATCTGCCCTAGATTTCTATCGTGCGAGGGGCTGCGACATAAACAAAGTGGAATTCTTCGAACCGGAGAAAGCGGATTCCTCCTTTAGCGATCCCCAGACGGTTTATCTCTACCGCGATTCCGACGTCCTCGACACCTGGTTTTCCTCCGCCCTCTGGCCCTTCGCCACCCTCGGCTGGCCCGAGGATCAACTCCCCTCCCTTTCAAGGGAGGGGCCGGGGGTGGGTGGCGAGCAAAGCGAGCCCGCCGCCGCCGAGTCTATTGGCGCTCCGATGCGCGCACCCACCCCAACCCCTCCCTTGAAAGGGAGGGGCGATTTAGCCCGCCATTACCCCAATGACGTGCTGATCTCGGGGTTCGACATATTGTTCTTCTGGGACGCGCGGATGGCGATGCAGGGGATCGAGTTCATGGGCCGCAGCGGGGAGCTGCCGCTTGAACAAAGCGTGCCGTGGAAGACGCTCTACCTCCACGGCCTGGTCCGCGACGCCAATGGGCAGAAAATGTCCAAGTCAAAGGGCAATACGGTCGATCCGCTGGGCCTGATCGACCGCTATGGCGCCGACGCTTTGCGCTTCACCATGGCGGCGATGGAAAGCCAGGGCCGCGACATCAAATTGGATGAAAAACGCGTCGAAGGCTATCGCAACTTTGCCACCAAATTATGGAACGCCGCGCGCTTCCTCCAGGGCAATGGAGTCGGCGCTTCGCAGAGCATCGCCGCGCCCGAGGCGAGCCTCCCAGTCAACCGCTGGATCATCGGCGAAGTCGTCGCCACGCTGGCCGCGATGGACAAGGCGATCGCCGATCTGCGCTTCGACGACATGGCCGACGCCATTTATCATTTCACCTGGGGCACCTTTTGCGACTGGTATGTCGAGCTCATCAAAGGCGCATGGGACGACGAAACCCGCGCCGTCGCGGCATGGGCGTTCGACCAGATCCTCGTCATGCTCCACCCCCTGATGCCGTTCATCACCGAGGAATTGTGGCACAGCATGGGGGAGCGTCCGTACGACCTGATCGTCGCGAAGTGGCCTGAACCCGAGGCCAAGACTGACCAGTCAGCAAAGGACGAACTGAGGCAGCTCATTTCAATTATTGAAGGTCTACGTAGTCAGCGCTTGGAAACAGGTTTCAAGCCAATTGACGTCATTCCAGTTTCAATCACGGCTGCTTCACAAGACCAGATCGCCCTCTTCAACCGCCATGATAATTTGATTCGACGCATGACGAGAGTTCGTCCCGCGCGTATCGAAATCTCTACTAACGAGCGTGGGACGTCTTGGTCGGCGGAGATTTCGGATCGATACGAATTGATCAAAATGCCTCCTCGTACGAGCTTCGTCACGGCCCAGTTTGTTATAGGTGATTTGACTGTCATAGCGTTCACTCATGGATTCATCGACCTTGACGCCGAGAAGGCCCGCCTCGCCAAGGCCATTGCGGCTGCGACAAAGGACCGCGACGGCCTCGCCGCGCGGCTCGCCAATTCCGCGTTCACCGACCGCGCCAAGCCCGAGGCGGTCGAGAAGGCGCGCGAGGACCATGAC
>JANPMU010000304.1:0-1797 GCA_031427095.1 Sphingomonas sp. | reverse complement strand
TCGACGGCATATTGGATCAGCGGACGGTCGACCACCGTCAACATTTCCTTGGGCATGGTCTTGGTCGCCGGCAGCAGGCGCGTGCCGAGCCCGGCGACGGGGAAGACCGCCTTGCGGACGGGCTTGATGGCGCTGCTCATTGCGGGGTTGCCGGTCCGGCTTGCTCGGACGAGGTCGGGGTGTCGCCGTCCTCGACGACCGGTGCGGCGCCGCCGCCGGGGGGCGGCAGGTCGAACCGGTCGAGCTTGCGCGGGGCCGAGCGGCGGATCAATTCGTCGATCCGCTGGGGGCGCGCCTGGGGAATGCTCTGGAGCAATTGTTCGGCGGTCGGGGTCGTGCGGGCGAGCAACGGCTTGACCGGAAGCGCGCGGCCCGGGGGCGGCTGAAGCGGGGTGACCTTGCCGCATGCGCCAAGCGCGACTGTGGCACAGACGATGAGCAGGCGCTTGGTCATGGGACTTTCCGGGCGCAGCGGGCGGCGGCGATCGCCTCGATTACCCGCGCCGGAGCGGTTCCGCCAGCCGAGACGCGCGATGCGACCGAGGCTTCGACCGACAGGCATGCGAGCGCCGGGGCGGTGATGCGCGGGTCGATCGCGCCGAGCTCGTCGAGAGTCAGCGTGTCGAGCGCGACTCCGCGGGCGTCGGCGGCGGCGACGGCGCGGCCGGCGATATGGTGCGCCTCGCGAAAGGGAATGTCGGCTTCGCGCACCAGCCAGTCGGCGAGGTCGGTGGCGGTGGCATGCCCGGCCGCGGCCGCAGCGCGCATTTTCGACGGGACGAACTCGAGATCGGCGACCATCCCGGCCATCGCCGCAAGGCTCAGCGTGAGCAGGTCATGGGCGTCGAACAAGGGCGGTTTGTCGTCCTGCAGATCCTTGGCATAGGCCAGCGGCAGGCCTTTCAGCAGGACCAGCAAAGCGACAAGATCGCCGACGATCCGCGCGCTATGGCCGCGAACCAGCTCGGCGGCGTCGGGGTTGCGCTTGTTGGGCATGATCGATGAACCGGTCGACCAGGTGTCGGGCAGTTTGACGAAGCCGAACGGCTGCGACGCCCACAGGATGATTTCCTCGGCAAGGCGCGACAGATGAATCGCGGTCAGCGCGGCGGCGGCGAGGTAATCGACGACAAAATCGCGATCGCTGACTGCATCGAGGCTGTTCGCGGTCGGACGGTCGAAGCCCAGTGCGGTCGCGGTCGCGGCACGGTCGATGGGGAAACCGGTCCCGGCGAGCGCGGCGCTGCCCAGAGGACATTCGTTCAGCCGCACACGCGCGTCGGCGAAACGGCTGCGGTCGCGGACCAGCATCGCCTGATAGGCCATCAGGTGGTGGCCGAGCGTGACCGGCTGACCCGACTGAAGGTGGGTGAAGCCGGGCATGACGGTCGCGGCATGCTGTTCGGCGCGGGCCAGCAGCGCGTCTTCCAGTGCATCGATTCCAGCGAGCGCCTGATCGATGGCCGAGCGGACGAACAGCTTGAAGTCGGTCGCGACCTGGTCATTGCGCGATCGGGCGGTATGGAGGCGGCCGGCTGCGGCGCCGATCAGCTCGCCCAGGCGATGCTCGACATGCATGTGAATATCTTCGAGGCTGGCGTTCTCGATCAGTTTACCGGCGGCATATTCCGCAGCGATGGTGGCGAGGCCCTGGTCGATCGCGGCGGCGTCTTCGGGTGAGAGAATGCCGGTCGCGCCAAGCATCGCGGCGTGGGCGCGGCTTGCGGCCAAATCTTCGCGCCACAATCGCTTGTCGATCGCGATCGAGGCATTTATCTCGCGCATTACCGCGGCGGG
>JANPMU010000303.1:0-8759 GCA_031427095.1 Sphingomonas sp. | reverse complement strand
CCGGGGGGTGGGGCTGGCTCCGCCGCCTCGCCCCCCCCCCCCCCCCCCCCCCCCCCCCCCCCCCCCCATTTTTTTTTTTGTGGGGGGGGGGGGGGGGCCCCCGGGCCGGTGCCGTTGAACTGAAACAGACTCCAGCGGCGCGCGCATAGCGACCGACAACCAGACCGAGCCTATTTCCGCCGCTCGATCGCCTGACCCAGCGCCGCATAGAGCTTGCCCATGTCCGACGACATCAGGGTCACTGCGATCATCCCGCCGTCGCGCTCCGCCAGGACCCGTCGGAGCATCGCCTCGAAGTCGTGGACATAACGATTGACCGACCCCTGAAACTCCGCGTCATCCGCGTAATGCGCTGCAATCGCGCGGGTTTCGCCGCCTTCCATCAACCGCGCCGCCCGCCGCGTGAACACCCCGCGGTTGCCCTTGAGATACGCCGCCCACGCTTTGTCGTCGATTTCGTCGGACAGGATCTTGCCGACATCGATCGATGCCGAATGCATCGAATCGATCAGCAGCGACACCCGCCGCGCAAACGCTTCGCTGTCGCTCGCCCGCTGGGTCGCCCCGGTCCGGTCGATATGCGCCTCGAGCGCCGCCGCGCTCTGGCCGATGTTCAGCATTTGCTGGGTCAGCCGGTCCGACGCCCCGCGCGCCGCCTCGACCGCGCGCGCCGCGACATTCTCGACATCGCGAAGTTGATCGATGATGCCTTCGCTGATCGCCCGCTCGAGCGCCGCCCGCGTCGCTACGGACAGCCGCTCGGCACCCTCGGGGATGACCCTGGCGATCGCTTCACGCGCCCGTTGTGCGGCATGAGTCGCCGCTTCGCGCACCTGGACCATCGCGGCGACCAGGGCCGGGCCGGTTTCGCCGCTCAATCGTGCCGCTTCGGCGTCGGCGGTTCCGATCGCCGCAGTCAGCGCCGCCAGCTTGGCGCTTGCGCTGTCGACCCCCTCGTCGACGCTCGCCAGAAGCGCGGCAAAGCGGTCCTGCTGCGCATCGATGCCGGCCCCGCTCGCGGCGATTCGCTCGCTGGCTTCGATCGACGCCTCGCGCATCCACTCGATCTCGGGCCGCGCGCTTTGTGCCGCCGCAAGCACCCGAGTTGCGCCGGTCTCGGCGTCGCCAAGAGCAGCGGTCAGCCCCTCGCGCACTTCGCCCGCCAGCGTTGCAATGCCTTCGCGCAGCGCTGCGGTGCGGTCGGCCAGCGCCTCGATCGCGCCATCGCTGCTGCTCGATTGCTCGGCCAGTGCGCCCAGCTCTGTCCGCATCCGGCCAAGCGCGCCGCTCATCGCCGCCGCCCGCGCATCGCCATCGACGGCGAGCAACGCAAAGCGTTCGTCGAGCGCCGCCAGCCCGAGATCGAGATCGGCGATCATCCGCTGGGAATTGCGTTCCTGCTCGGCGACCCGCGTCGACAAGGCGTCAAGCGCCGAACCGGCCCCGCTGACATGACTGCCAAGCGCCGCCGCGGCCTCGACCCCGGCGCGACCGATCCCGGCCGATGCAGTATCGACCAGCGCCGCCACCGCGACCGCCTGCGTGTCGATCCCCGATCGGACGGTTTCGAGCGCTCGGGCAGTCCGCTCAAGCACAGCATCAACCATCTGCGATGATGTTTCACCGGCCTCGCCGACGCGGATCGCCGCAGCCGCGCCGACACTGTCGATCCGGGCCAGATGCGCGACCAGCCGCTGCGCCGCATGGTCGACCGTATCATCGGCTTCGCGGGTCCGCTCGGTCAGCGCCGCGACGTGGCTCTCGAACGCGGTCGCTTGCGCGCTTGCGTCCGCTCCGGCACCGCGCAGGCTCTCGGCCATCGCCCGCGCACTGGCTTCGGCGCGCGGCAAATCTTCCAGCAATACGCCGATGTCGTTGCGCGCGTTTTCGGCCGCGCGGTCGAGCGCCGCGCCATGCTCGGACAGCAAGGCCGTGCCCGCGCCGAACTCGCGCGTTGCCGCGCCGAGGCGGTCGGTCGCCTCGTCACCAAGGGTCATCAGGTCGCGCGCCATCGCGCCCAGGGCGTCGTGGCTTTCGTCGATCCGCGTCCGCAGCACCCCGAGCAGCCCTTCCAATGACCGCGCCTCTGTGCGCATCGCGATGACCGATCGGGTGAAGCGCTCGGCCTCGCGCCGCCGCGTGCGCCCGAACATGATCCACGCCAGCCCGAGCAGCGCCAGGGGCCCGGTGGCGATCGCCACCCATTGCGCGATCGCCGGCGAGCTCAGCGAGTCCGCAACCAGAGCGCGACCCGCCGACCATGCCGAATATCCGGTCCATAATAATGCCAGCAGCGCCAGCGCTATGCCGAGGACGGTGCGTCCGCCAGCCCCTTCGGGGTCACGCTCGGCGCGCGACTCGGTCCATTCGACATTGTCGAACGCCGGTTCGAGGCGATCGCCCGAATCGGTGAAGTCGGACAGGATTGCCCCTTCCTGCGAAAGCCGACCCTCGTCGGCGCGTTGGCTGGTGGCGTTCATGGCCAGGCAGTTTACCATCTTTCCAGCGCGACGGAAGCGATTCAAACGGCTAAGCGCGACGCGGGCTCCCGGGCGGGTTGGGCGAGCGCCATGAGGGGGGAATGCGGATGGCGCTCGGCGCCTTGATCGGAGCCTATCAGGAGGATGATTCGGGCGGGCTTCGCGCGCTCCTGCCGCTCGCCGGGCGGACCCTCATCGAATATCAGGCGCGCTGCGCCGCCGCCGCCGGAGCCGCTCCGGTGGTGGTGCTGGTCGAGCGCATTCCGGCCGCGCTCAATGCCGCGTTCGAACGGCTGCGCGACGAAGGCATCAACCTGATTGCGGTCAGCGACGGCAACGAAGCCGCCGCGCGGTTCGAAGCGGGCGCTTTGATCCTGCTCATCGCCGACGGCTGCGCGCCCGACATGCCGCTCATCGCGCGCATCGCCGACGCCGCCGAGCCGGCCATCGCAACCGTCCCCGACGATGACGCCCACGCCGAGTTCGAGCGACTCGACGCGATCACCCGCTGGGCCGGGGTCGCATTGGTCGATGGCCGCACGCTTGGCGCGACTGCGGCGATGCTTGGCGACTGGGACCTCCAGTCGACCCTGCTGCGGCGAACGGTTCAGGCCGGCGCGGTCCGCCTGCCGGTCGACAATAGCCCGCTGGCCAGCCCGTTGCTCGCGACCCGTCCTGAGCAAACCGCCAATTTCGAACGACGCCTGCTGATCGCCTCGCGCGGCGCCCGGCGCGACTGGGTCAGCCGCTATATCCTGCCGATCGTCGAGGAATTCGCCACCGAACGGCTGATGGAGACGCGGATTCGGCCCGAGTGGCTGCTCCAGGCGAGCCTCACTTTGACACTTGCTGCGGCCCTCGCGTTCACGCGGGGCTGGCTGTGGCCGGCACTGGGGCTGTTGCTCGTCGCCGCCCCGCTCGACCTCGTCGCCGATCGTCTCGCGACGCTGCGGATGCGTCCGTTGCCCGCGCGCGGCCTCGTCCGCCGGATGTTGTGGCCCGCCGCCGGACTGGCGCTCATCGCTTTGGGCTGGTGGTCTTCGCGCCACGGCGGGGGGTGGGGAGCGATGATCGCGGCGCTGAGCGCCGCCGCCTTCGCCCAGGCCGCGAAAATCGAGCGCGGCGCCGACGATGTTCCGCCGCAATTATGGCTGTTCTCGACCCGCACCGCGATCTTCGGGCTGATCCCGTTCGCGCTGGCTGGCTGGTGGAACGCCGGTCTTGCCGCACTCGCGCTCTACGCTGCGGCCAGCTTCTTCCTGATCCAGCACATCCGTCACCGCATCGCCGCCACGCTTGCCCCCGACGCCTGACCCCGGCGCCGGACCCCAGCGCCGGACCCGCGTCGTTTAACTCGCGCGATTGACGACGCGTTAACCCCGATCGTCTAACAAGGGCGGGTGATGGACCCTGTGGAATGGCCGATCGCTGCTCCGGCAGCCGACCGCCCGGTCGAACTTGCGCGCCGCGCGGGGGGTGACCGGCTGGACACCGTTCGCCGCGACTTTTTCCTGTCCCCCGACGATCGCCTGAGCGAGCAGGAGCGCGCGCTGATGACCGCCATGCTCCACGGCCTGGTCGCCAATCTTGCCGACGAGCTTCGCGCGACCCTGCCGGTCGACGCCGCCGAGGCCTGCGAGATCGAGCCCGAAGAGCTGATCGCCGAGCTGAACCGGGTTCACCTGCTCGATCGCGCCGATTTGGTCGGGCTGTTGCTCCGCCGCGCCGACCATGACCGAATCGCCGGCGCAATGCGTGCGCTGCACGATCCGCACCGCTCGCCTTTGCTCCAGGGGCTTGTTGCCGACGGCGACGCGGCGCTCGCCGCCGCGGCCATGACCCTGATCCTTGCGCGCGGTCGGCGCCGCGACCGGTTCGGCCAGTCCTTGCTCGATTTCAACGATCTGCCCGCCGAATGCGCCGTTGCCGTGGTCCATTCGATCGCCGCAGTGCTTCGGCCATTGATCGACCGTGATCAGGCCGACCCGATGCTCGCCCGCGCCACGGCCGGCCTGCTCGCCCGCCATGACGAAGGCCTGCGCTTCGAAGCCCTGGTCGCCGCTCTGGTCCGCGCGGTCGATGAGGCTGGGCGGCTCGACGATGAATGGCTCGCGGCGACCGCGCGCGAAGGCGAGCTTGACTTGCTCTCCGCCGGGCTTGCGCGCCGCGCCGGGATCGCGGGCGAAGACAGCGCGCGTCATCTCGAAACCCCCGGTGACGGACGGCTGATGCTGCTGGTGCGCATGGCCGGCGGATCGCGAACCCTTGCCGCGCGCTTGCTCGCCGAACTGGGCGAATTGCTCGGCATCGGCGATCCGGGTGCCGAGATCGCGCAATTCGACAGCATCGACGACATATCGGCGACACGCGCGCTGGCCTGGCTGCGACTTGATCCGCATTATCGCTCGGCGATTGCCGCTTTGGGCTCATCCAACGGAGGCGCCGATGGCCAGCGCCCCGTCTGAACCGGGCAGCGTCAGCGGCAGGGTCGACCGTTCGGGTCGGCTGGTTTCCGCCGATCCCGCGCTGGCCGAACTCCAGATCGCCGCCGGTTCGCGCGTCGGCGCTCCGCTCGCACTGCCGCAAATCGCTGCAGTTGTCCGTCTCGCCGCCAAGCTCGGCACGCCGGTGTCGCGCGCGGTGATCGCCGCCGGGATCGATCATGATCTCGACCTGTGGGTGCGCGCCGAGCCTTCGGGCGAAGACATTGCCCTGACCCTCGAAGGCTGGGTTCATCGTCCGGTCCCCGGACCGCGCCTCGCGCCGATGTTCGCTGCGGAGGCAGAGGTCGATGCCGATGCCGCGGGCGACGAATGGTCGACCGATTCCGAACTGCGCCTGACCGCTCTGTCGCCCGATCTCGCCGAGCAGCTTGGCGCCGACCAGGCTACGGCGATCGGCCAGCCGCTGACCCGCATCCTGATGCTTGCGGCCGATGAGGATGGCGATATGCCGTTGCTCGCCGCGCTTGCCGCGCGCCGCGATTTCACCGGCCAGCGCGCCGTCTCGCGCCACGATCCGGCAGTCAAGCTGACCGTCTCGGGTCAGGTGCTGGCAACCGACGATGGCAGCTTTGCGGGCTTCAACGGCCATGCCCGGATCAGCCCGGCGCCTACTGCGGCCGCACTGCCGGCAGCGGCCCCGCTCAGCCCGATCGCGGCGCTCGACCACAGCCTTGATGATGCGCTGCGCTCACCGCTCGACCGGATCATCGATTGCGCCGACCAGATCGTCGAGCGCAACGACGGCCCCTTGCGCAGCGATTATGCGACCTACGCCAGCGACATCGCCGCAGCCGGGCGCCACTTGCTCTCGGTGATCCGCGCGATGGGCGAAACCTCGGCCGACCCGCTTGGCCGGATCGACCTTGCCGCAGTCACTGGCGAAGCAATTGCCTTGCTCGCCGCGACCGCCGCCGAGCGTGGCGTGCTGATCGCGGTCGATGCGCCGTCTGAAATCCTTCTCGCCCGCGCCGAAGCCCGCAGCGTGATGCAGATCCTCGTCAACCTCATCGGCAATGCGGTGCGCCATTCTCCCGAAGGCGGCCGAATATGGCTTGGCTTTGGCGGCGGCGCACAGGCCAGCGTCAGCGTTTCGGACCACGGGCCAGGGGTTGCGCCGGCCGACCAGCAACGCATCTTCGAACGCTTCGAACGGGTTGGCGAAACCCCTGACGGGACCGGCCTCGGCCTCGCCATCGCCCGCCGTCTCGCCCGCTCGATGGGCGGCGACATCATCCTCGACAGCGTTCCCGGCCAAGGCGCGAAGTTCACCCTGAGCCTGCCGAGCGCCTGACGTTCGTCATTCCCGCCCACTTGTCCGTCATTCCCGCGTTCTACTTCGTCATTCCCGCAGAAGCGGGAACCCGGCGCTGACGAAAAACTCCTACCGCTCGCCGACCGGGACATAATCGCGCTGGGTGGCGCCGACATAAAGTTGGCGCGGGCGGCCGATCTTCTGTTCGGGATCGGAAATCATCTCGTTCCACTGCGCGACCCAGCCGACGGTGCGGGCGAGCGCGAACAGAGCGGTGAACATCTCGGTCGGAAAACCGATCGCGGACAGGATCACGCCCGAGTAAAAATCGACGTTGGGATAGAGCTTCTTGTCGATGAAATAATCGTCCCTGAGGGCGATCTGCTCCAATTCCCGGGCGACGTCGAACACCGGGTCCTTGACCCCCAGTTCCTTCAGCACCTCGGCCGCAGTCGCCTGCATGACCTTCGCCCGCGGATCGTAATTCTTGTACACGCGGTGGCCAAAGCCCATCAGCCGGAACGGGTCGTTCTTGTCCTTGGCGCGCGCGATATATTCGGGGATTTTGGCCGGGGTGCCAATCTCGCGCAGCATGTTCAATGCCGCTTCATTGGCACCGCCATGCGCCGGTCCCCACAAACACGCGATCCCCGCCGCGATACACGCGAACGGGTTGGCGCCCGACGATCCCGCCAGCCGGACGGTCGAGGTCGATGCATTCTGCTCATGGTCGGCGTGGAGGATGAAAATCCGCCGCATCGCCCGCTCGACGATCGGATTGACCTCATAGGGTTCGGCCGGAACGCCAAACGTCATGCGCAGGAAATTGCCAGTGTAGCTGAGGGTATTATCGGGATACATGAACGGCTGCCCGACGCTGTATTTATACGCCATCGCGGCGATCGTCGGCATCTTGGCGATCAGCCGGTGACTGGCGACCAGCCGCTGGTGCGGATCGGTGATGTCGGTCGAATCATGGTAGAAAGCGGAGAGCGCGCCGACCACTCCGCACATGATCGCCATCGGATGCGCATCGCGGCGAAACCCGTGATAAAAATGGGCCAATTGCTCGTGGAGCATGGTGTGGCGGGTGATCGTCCAGCTGAACTCCTTGAGCTCTTTCGCTTTGGGCAGATCGCCGTGGAGCAAAAGATAAGCGACTTCCATGAAGCTCGACTTCTCGGCGAGCTGGTCGATCGGATAGCCACGGTGGAGCAGGATACCCTGATCGCCGTCGATATAGGTGATTGCGCTCTGGCAGCTCGCGGTCGAGGTGAACCCCGGATCGTAAGTGAACATGTCGGTTTCGGCATAGAATTTGCGGATATCGATGACATCGGGGCCGACGGAGCCGTTGAGCAGCTGAAATTGATGCTCGCCGCCTTCGTTTTTGAAGGTCGCAAACTTGTCGGTCATTCCTGTGGCTCCACCATCTGGTCGGCAATACGGTTCAGGCTCTCGCCCTGCCCGAGCAGGACCAGAACGTCAAAGATTCCGGGCGAACTGGTCTTGCCCGTCAGCGCCGCGCGCAACGGCTGGGCAAGCTTGCCGAGCTTGACCCCGGCGCCCTCGGCAACCACGCGGATGGCCGCCTCGACCTTCGCGCTGTCCCAATCGTCGAGGCGCCCCAGCGCGGCATGCGCATTTCTGAGCAAATCGCGCGCCTGCGGATCGAGCAAGGCGGCCGCTTCCGGGGCCAGGTCGAGCGGTCTATCGGCAAACAAAAATGCTGCATTCTCCGCGAGTTCATTAATATCTTTGGCACGGGACTTCAGCTCTGGCATCGCCGTCGTGAGCAATGCGAGTTGATTGTCTTCGAACCCGCCGCATTGTCCCGCCACCAGCTCCGCGAGCCGCCTGTCGTCGGCGGCGCGGAGATAATGGCCGTTGAGATTCTCGAGCTTCTTGGGGTCGAACCGCGACGGTGACTTGCCGACATGGTCGAGATCGAACCAGGCGATCGCCTGTTCGCGGCCGATCGTCTCGTCGTCGCCATGACCCCAGCCGAGCCGCAGCAGATAATTGAACAAGGCTTCGGGCAATATTCCCAGCTCGTCGCGATAGGCATCGACTCCCAAAGCGCCATGGCGCTTCGACAGCTTGGCGCCATCGGCTCCGTGGATCAGCGGAATATGGGCATAGATCGGCTCGTCCCACGCCATCGCGCGGATGATCGTCAGCTGGCGGAAGGCATTGTTGAGATGGTCGTCGCCGCGGATGATGTGGGTCACCCCCATGTCATGGTCATCGACCACCACCGCGAGCATGTAGGTCGGGGTCCCGTCCGAGCGCAGCAGGACGAAATCATCCAGCTCGGCGTTGGCGACGGTCACCCGGCCCTGGACCAGATCCTCGATCAAAGTCTCGCCATCCTTGGGCGCTTTGATCCGCACCACTGCGGGCTGGCCGTCGCGGTCGTGGCCCGGGCCAAGCTCGCGATATTCGCTGTCGATTCGGAACGGTCGCCGCTCGGCTTGCGCAGCGGCGCGGCGTTCGGCCAGCTCCTCGGGAGTGAGGTAGCAA
>JANPMU010000302.1:0-2811 GCA_031427095.1 Sphingomonas sp. | reverse complement strand
CATCCGCGCCACTGTACTGGCACATCGGGGAAACCACGATGCGGTTTCGAAAGCTGACGCCACGCAATCGGAGAGGTTCGAAAAGCCGCGATGCCATGGGTAGGAATGTCCCTCTATCTAGGAAGAGAATAGACAAATTATCGGCGATGTCAATTGTTGGACCATTAATATCCCGTGCGTTTGGGGGGATTCGTGGGTTTAGCCTTCCAGCCGATGAAGGAAAAAACCATCCGCCTGCGAGGGCCGCCCAGTACGGGTTCGGCGGTCCGGTCTGGAACCGACGTCAGCGCCGCAGCGCGCCGCCCACGATGCCCGCACCCGGATGATGTGAGTGGCTACGGCTTTTAGGGCGTGGCCGACGAGGAGGAACATCTCTTTAGTAAGTCGGTCTGGGTCAATCTGGGCTGACAGCGCCCACCGCCCGGCGGCACTGCACCGCCCGGACGACCGCGCTCAGTTCACGAATACACCCTTGCCCGCTGCCTGCTTGTCGAATGCCTTGTAGGCCGCTTCCGCCTGGTAGAGTGTCTATCGGTCGGTGAACTGCTTGTCGACCTCCTCCCCGTGGGCGGGTATGAAGCTTACGCTGTCGGCTTGGTCGGCGCTGTTGACCGTCCAAGAGCCGAAGATCGTCAACTGCTTGCGGATGATCTCTGGGCTGACGTTGAGCGTAACATCCCCGCCCTCGCCCACGAAGCAGACCCTGCCCCACGCCGACGCGCAGCGCACTGCCGCCGATCTGCCAGCCGCCGCACCCGAGGTATCGAGCGCCTTGCCCGCGCCCTTGCCCCCGGTCAGCGCCATGATCGCCTCGACCGGATCCTCCACGCTGGCGTCGATCACGTTATCAGCGCCGAAATCTTTGGCCGCCCTTGCGCGCTCGCCACTGACATCGACCGCGATGACCCGCGCGCCTAAAGCGGTCGCCAGCTGCGTCGCCGACAACCCGACCGGCCCCTGCCCGAATATCGCGATAGTATCGCGCGCTGAAACGTCGAGGCGCAGCAGCGCGCCATAGGCCGTGCCCGTCCCGCACGAGATCGCCGCGCCGGTCGAGAACGAGACGTCTTGCGGCAACGCAACCACCGTCTCGACCGCAGCGCGCATAAAGGGCGCGTGGCCCCCGTGCCCGGTTACGCCATAGACCTGCGCGGTACGCTCGCACATCTGCGTCCATCCGGTCCGGCACTGCGCACAAGTCCAACACCCCTGGTAATGGTGCAACGTCACGCGGTCGCCCACCCGGACGGTTCGTGGATCGACGTCGCGTCCGACTGCGGCGACCACGCCGCATGGCTCGTGCCCCGCAATAACTGGCTCGCCGCTGTCCTTCAGCCCCAGCGCCGCGAACGCAGCGCCCGCTGGCGGCCGATAGAGCTTGAGGTCGCTACCGCACATGCCCGAGGCCTTGATCTCCAGCACCACGTCGCGCGGCCCCGGGGTCGGATCGGGAAATTCGATGAGTTCCAGGGTGCTGTTGCCGGTGAATACCACGCCGCGCATCGTCAAATTCCTCTCTCGCAAGTTGTTTTTTTCATTGCCCGGTGAACACCGGCGGCCGCTTTTCCATAAACGCGCGCGGGCCTTCCTTGGCGTCCGCAGTCGCGGCATTGTCTTTGGTGCATTGTGCCTCGATCGCGAAGGCCTCGTCGAATGACAACCCATTCGACCGGACCATCGCTTCCTTGGTCTTGGCGAGCGCGACGGGCGCGCCGAGGCTAATCCGCCTCGCAAGTTCCTCCGCCACCGACAATACCTGATCCGGCGGCACGACGCGGTTCACCAGCCCCATCGCCAGCGCGTGCTGCGCGCTCACTGGTTCACCAACCAGCGCAAGTTCCATCGCCATCGCCCAGGGTACCTGCCGGGCAAGCCGGACCAATGAACCGCCCCCGGCGATCAGGCCTCGGCGCACCTCGGTCACCCCAATCGTCGCGGATTCTGACATCACGCGGATGTCCGTTGCGAGGACGAATTCGGCGCCACCAGCTAGCGCATGGCCGTTGATTGCCGCAACGACTGGTTTGAAGAAGGTCGCCCCGCGCAGGATCGCCCTGTACAGTTGCTTGCGGTCCTGAGAGAAGCGCTCCTCCCATTCGCCGACCGGCGGACGTGTGCGCATCATCAACGGAATCGTACTGCCCAGATCGCCGCCGGATGAAAACGCCGTGTCCCCCGATCCTGTTACCAGCGCCACGCGGATTTCGCGGTCTTCTGCCACGTCCTGCCAGATGTCGCACAGGCGGACGAGCATCTCCGGCGAGAATGCGTTGCGCTTGTCGGGCCGGTTGAGCGTGATGTAAGCGATGCCGTCCCGCTTTTCGTATAGCACATGTGGTGCGTGTTCGGTCATGGCGCTGTCTCCCTTGCGCGCACTTCGAGCCAAGCGACGATCCGGGCCGTGACTTCGGGGCGGTCGGCCTTTCCGTTCGGACCGCGGCCGATCGAGGGGACCACCATGATGGCCCGCGGGATCTTGTGCCCCGCCAGACGGTCCCGCAGATGATCCAGCAATGCGGCTTCGTCGAAAGCGGCGCCGTCGGTGATCGCGACCGCTGCCGTGACCATTTGGCCGAACCGCTCGTGCGGAACGCCGACGACCTGCGCGTCGGCAACCCCCGGGAACAATACAATCGCCTTCTCCACCTCCTCCGGATAGACCTTCTCGCCTCCGGTGTTGATCGAGGTCGATCCGCGCCCGAGCAGCGTGATCGCGCCGTCGGCGTCGATCGTCGCGAGATCGCCCGGCACCGAATAGCGCACCCCGTCGATCACCGGAAAGGTCGCGGCGGTCTTCACCGGATCCTTATA
>JANPMU010000301.1:0-2094 GCA_031427095.1 Sphingomonas sp. | reverse complement strand
GATCACGATCTGCTGCCAGGCGCCGGTTTGCCCGCCGAATGCGTCGATCGCCACGCGCATCGTCAGCGCCATCGCCGCCACCTTGGGCGCGGTGGCGAAGAACATCGTGACCGGGGTCGGCGCGCCTTCGTAAACGTCGGGCGTCCACATGTGGAACGGCGCGGCGGCAATCTTGAACGCCAGGCCCGAGAGCATGAAGATCACGCCGAACAGCGCCCCGGTGCCCATTTCGCCGCTGAGAACGGCGCGGATGCCGGTGAAGCTGGTCGTCCCGGTGAAGCCGTAGACCAGGCTCATCCCGAACAGCAGGATCCCGCTGGCGAGCGCGCCGAGCACGAAATACTTGAGCCCCGCCTCGGCCGAGCGTTCGTCGCTGCGCAGGAACGCGGCGAGGACGTAAGCGGCTAGCGAGTTGAGCTCGAGCCCGATGTACAGCGTCAGCAGATCGGTGGCCGAGACCATCAGCCCCATGCCGAGCGCGGCGAACAGCACCAGCAACGGGAATTCGGCGCGCATCGCCTTGACCCGGTCGAAGAACGCGGGCGCGACGATCAGGGTGACGCCGGCCGCGGCGTAGATCAGCAGCTTGGCGAACGCGGCGAAAGCATCGGCGCGGTACTGGCCGGAAAAGGCGTCGGTCCCCGCGCCAGCAGCGCCGCTGCACAGCGCCGGGGCAACGAGAAAGGCGGCGGCGGTCAGTGCGGCGACGGACAGGATCGAGATCAGCCGCGAAGCCTTGTCGCCGCCCCACGCTGCCACCAGCAGCAGCGCCAGTCCGGCGAGGCTGAGCACTTCTTCGGGGGCGACCAGCCATAGCGATTGCTGGAGGTTCATCAGTGCGCCCCCCCAGGCGCGGTCGGCGCGTGCTCACGCGACTCTTTCATCATTTCCTCGCCGCTCAGAACATGGAGCTCGCCCGGCTTGACCGTGCCGACCTTCAGCCGCGCGTCACCCACCGGGCGCACCTGCGCCAGCCGGGCATCGAGCGCGCCGATATCCGCGCGCATCGGTGACAGAAAACTTTCGGGATAGACCCCCATCCACAGCACCGCGAGCGCCAGTGGGACCATCATCAGCCACTCGCGGGTATCGAGATCGGGCATCGCGGCGGCATCGGCGTTCTTCTGGATACCAAAAATCACCCGGCGGTAGAGGTAGAGCATATAGGCCGCGCCGAGGATGATCCCGGTGGTGCAGACCGCGGTGACCCAGCTCGAAAACTGGTAGATACCCGCCAGCGCGAGGAATTCGCCGACGAAGCCGCTGGTCCCGGGCAGGCCGACGCTGGCCATCGTGAACAGCATGAAGAACAACGCATACTTGGGCATATTGATCGCCAGGCCGCCGTAACGGTCGATCTCGCGGGTGTGCAGCCGGTCATAGATGACGCCGACGCTGAGGAACAACGCGCCCGAGACCAGTCCGTGGCTGAGCATCACGATCATCGCGCCCTCGAGCCCCTGGCGGTTGAAGGCGAACAGCCCGACGGTGACGATCGCCATATGCGCGACGCTCGAATAGGCGATCAGCTTCTTCATGTCGTGCTGCACCAGCGCCACCAGCGAGGTGTAGACCACCGCAACCATGCTCAGCGCGAACACCAGCCAGGCGAGTTGCGCGCTCGCTTCGGGGAACATCGGCAGGCTGAATCGGATGAAGCCGTAGCCGCCCATCTTGAGCAGCACGCCGGCCAGGATCACCGAGCCGGCGGTCGGCGCCTGGACGTGCGCGTCGGGCAGCCAGGTGTGGACCGGCCACATCGGCATCTTGACCGCAAAGCTGGCGAAGAACGCCAGCCACAGCCACGTTTGCGCCTGCGGGGGAAAATCGTAGGCCATCAGCACCGGGATGGAGGTGGTCCCCGCCTCATTGGCCATCCAGAACATCGCGATCAGCATCAGCACCGAGCCGAGCAGGGTGTAGAGGAAGAACTAGTAGCTGGCGTAGATCCGTTCGGCCCCGCCCCAGATGCCGATGATCAGGTACATCGGGATCAGCCCGGCCTCGAAGAAGATGTAGAACAGGAACAGATCCTGCGCCGCGAACACCCCGATCATCAGCGTTTCCATCAGCAGGAACGCGGCCATGTATTCG